>CAZPTC010000001.1:0-43779 GCA_964589455.1 uncultured Desulfovibrionaceae bacterium
GTATACAAAAAGCCTCTCACCATTGGTGAGGGGCTTTTTGGTGCGCTTGTGGACGGCGCAAACCCTTACCCACCAATCTGCGCTAAATCTGGCTGACCTGCCGGGCCAGCCAAGCTATTCCCCATAGGTTTGCGCTGCACAGCCAAAGTAAGCACACGCGCAAGCCTTGCATCAGTCATGGCTGGGTGGCGCAAAAGTGGGGCAAGGCGTATTTCCTTTTGGCTATACAGGCAAAGGCGCAAATTGCCATTGTGCAGCACCCGCACGCGGTTGCAGGTGGCGCAAAAATGCTGGCTGCGCGGGGTGATAAGGCCAAAACGCCCCTTGCCCTGTACATGGAAAATATTTTCACTTATTGCGGAAAGGCTGAACATACGCGCTGGGCCATCTGTGCTTTCCTGCTGCGGCAAGGGGGTTAAACGCACCAGTTTTTGCGCTTCTGCCAAAATTTCCGGGCCTGTCCATATATCGTGCTGCCTATACTTTTTGCCAAAAGCCATAGGCTCAATAAAGCGCACATCTACTGCGTATTGCCGTGCAAATTCCAAGAACAAAGACAGCTCCACTTTATTAATAGGGCGCAAAGCCACCGCATTTATTTTTAAGGGAACATGGTGCAGAAGCAAAGCATGCAGGCCTTTTTGCACATCTTTAAAAACAGCAGGGCTTGTGCGGGTTAACTGCGCAAATACTGTGGGGTTAAAGGTATCTAAAGAAAAATTTACCCCAATACCAAGCTTTGCCAGTGTTTCTGCATGCTCTGCCACATACGCGCCATTGGTTGTGACGCGGATATCGCTTCTTGGGTGTTCTGCCACAAAGGCCGCCAGAAAATCCATAAAGCCTGGACGCAAAAAGGGTTCCCCCCCTGTAAAACGAAATTTCTGCACCCCAAGGCCAGCCAGAATACGGGCAAGACGCAGAATTTCCGCATACGCCAAAGAGTTTTGCGACAAGCCGGAAGGCGCTTCCTGGCAATACAGGCACGCAAAATTACAGGCATTTGTAACAGAAAAGCGGGCGTAGTTTACAGGCCTGCCAAAAGTATCTGCAAGTTGCGGGTTCACACATGCACCCCAAGTTTTTCCAGCATATATGCAAGCCTGTGCCTGTATGTATGTACGGCCAGCAATGCTTCCTGCCATGCCTTTTGCAGTTCTTCCTTATGCGCAGGGTGTGCCGCAAAATAGGTTGTTTTTTCTGCTACATCTTCATACTGGGCAAGTGTAATAGGTTTTGCAAGTTCTGCTGGGAACATAGCCAGCGCTTGCTGCGCAGTGCTGAGGAGAAAGCCACCTGCAGGCCACACATCAAAATGCCTTTGGGAAAGTCCTTGCGGCAATAATAAAGACCCTATATCCAGCGTATAATCTGCCGCATGGTAGAGCCGCGCAAGTTCCTGCCCGTATGCTATAGGCGGCTTTTGCCGTATACCAAGCAGGTTTTCCCAGCCTGCATCCCCATACACTTCCAAACCCAAAGGCAATGCCGCCTTTAACCATGCCACCCTGTGCGTCTGGGAGCAAGCCTCTGCCCCCGCAGCCACAGCCCGCACCCCATTGCCAGGCCAAAAATGGGTTTCCCCGCTTCTGGCTGCCCACCAATGGAAATGTGGCTGCCCCGCTGTTTCAAGCATGTGCATGGCCTCTGTAAGCAAGGCTTCCTGCACCTTTGCAGCCGCAAAGTATTGGTTCTTTTTCCCAAAGGCACTGGAGCCTACAAATATAAGCTTCCCCCTGCCCTGCACTTTCTCCAGTTTCCCTTCTTGCGCAAATATTTCACTTACACCTAATGGCAGAACATACACATGTTCTGCCCCATGCGCCTGAAGTTGCGGCACAAAGGAAGGGTCTGTGACAAAAATATGCGCCTTTTTCCACCAAGGTGTGCGCAAGCCAGAAAGAATAAGCCAAGGGTTATCCACCAGCCATAAGGCTACGGGAATACCCAGTTCCTTGCAGGCATAAAACAGTAGGCCTTCATCTGCTTCTGCATCCCCCAAGAAGCCCCGCGCATTCACACTGAGTATATACGCAGGCGGTTTTTGCGCCAAGCTGCGTATTGTCAGGCTCTGGTTTTCCTGTACACAAAAGCCCATAGTCTGCAAGGCTTCTTTTAATTCTCCATGCAGCAACAACCCATGCTGCCCAGGCAGCCATACGCATTTTCCCGTATTATCCGCTTTTTGCGCCCTTTTTTCCCCAACCTGCACCTTTGCTGCCAGTGGCCCAAAAAAGGAAGGGAACAAGCGCAGCGCCTGCGTATGCAACCACACTGCCCCACCCTGCTCTAACATGCCTGCTACAGCTTGTGCAGATGCTGCACTCCCACTTCCCATTGGCACTATATATGCACCTGGGAAAAGTTTTTCATCGCCAGTTTGCGGCTCTGCCCCCTGCTCTTTTTCCTCGCACACAAGGCCAAGTACCACAGCCTGCGCGTTTGCCCCTGCTCCTGACCCTTCACGCAAACACGTATAGGCCCCCGCACCTGTTAACAATGTGCGGGTTTGCCCTTGCTCGTCCTGCATTTGCGGCCTTCTGGTTTGCATGGTAATTTTTCTCTTTTGCTTTGGGCCGTTTTATGCTACAAATCCCGCATGAAAACATACAGGGATCACTATTTCCTTAAAGCCAAGGCAGAAAACTACCCTGCCCGCTCAGTCTATAAGCTAAAGGAAATGGACGCAAAATTCAAGCTTTTCAAAAAAGGCATGAAAGTACTAGACCTTGGGGCAGCCCCCGGTTCATGGAGTCTTTACGCCGCAGAAAAAGTTGGCCCCCAGGGTTTTGTGCTGGGCGCAGACCTGCAAGAAACCCAAACATCCTTTCCCCCGCATGTTCTTTTTCTTACAGAAAACGTCTTTGAGCGCAGCCCTGCCTTCAATACACTGCTTGCCCAAAAAGCCCCTTTCCATATTGTTATGAGCGATATGGCCCCTTCCACCACTGGCACCCGCTTTACAGACCAGACACGATCTTTAGAATTGTGCATGGAAGCTCTTGAAGTTGCCAAGCTGTATCTTCAGCCGCACGGCCATTTTATCGCCAAAATATTTATGGGGCCGGACTACCAAATGTTTTCCACTGCCCTAAAACCCCTCTTTACCTCCAGCAAAACATTTAAGCCCCAAAGCTCCCGCGCGGAAAGTAAAGAAATTTTTGTCATAGCCATGGGCTTTAAAGGCCTGCCCAGCCGCGAACAGACCGACCCTCCAGACAGTCCCGCTCCCTCCACCCTGCCCTAATCTTTTACTTTTATTTTTTTCGGAGGAACCATGTCTGGACATAGCAAATGGGCCAATATACAGCACCGTAAAGGCCGTCAGGATATCAAACGCGGTAAGGACTTCACCAAAGCCGCCAAAGAAATTATTATTGCCGCCAAAGGCGGCGGCGACCCAGCCGGCAACTCGCGCCTGCGCGCCGCCATTGCTGCCGCTAAAGCCGTTAACCTGCCTAAAGATAAAATTGAATCTGCCATACGCAAAGGCACTGGCCAGGAAGCTGGTGGCGATATTTTTGAAATTACCTACGAAGGGTACGGCTCCGGCGGCATAGCCATTATTGTGGAAACAGCCACGGATAATAAAAACCGCACAGTGGCAGAAGTGCGCCATATATTCACCAAGCACGGCGGCTCCCTTGGGGAGTCTGGCTCTGTTGCCTGGATGTTTGACAAAAAAGGCGTTATCCGCCTGCCTAAAGCCCAATATCCCACAGAAGACCAGGTTATGGAGCTTGCCCTGGAGGCTGGCGCAGACGACGTGCAAGACGATGACGAAGCCTGGGAAATTCACACCACCTTTGAAGACTTTGCAACCGTGCGCGATGCCTTGGAAAATGCAGGTGTGACAATGGAAGAAGCTTCCCTTGCCATGCTGCCTAAAACCCCTGTGCCTGTAGACGCAGACACTGGCCGCAAAGTGCTTAAACTTATGGACGCCTTGGAAGACTTTGACGACGTCCAGAATGTGTTCAGCAACTGCGACTTCCCCGATGATTTAATGGCAGAAATGTAAAAACAGGAAGAGTTTTGGGGGAAATAATTTCCCCCAAACCCCCTTGTATAAACTTGTACTGCTTGCAAAACACAAAACTGCCCCGACCACACCACAGAAAATAATGCCCTTGTGCGCTTGTTAGAACCGCGCTATTTTTCCGCTACCTCCTTAAAACTGGACAGCGCGAAATCTAACCCCGCAAGGAGGATGGTATGTATACGCATATCATGCGTGCCGCTATTGTGGTAGCAATTATCCTTCTGTGCTTGTTGCTGAAAAGCAGTAGTCACTAGAATATAGGTAATGGTTGACCCCGGTAGTGGTTGCACACTGCCGGGGTCCTTTTATTAAAACCTTTAACCGGGTTTTAAGGAGAAGGGGTTCGCGCGGGGGGCAGGGTGTAACAAGCACCTTGCCCCTGTCCTTTTCCTCATAGGCATAAAATAAAATGCTTTAAAAAACCTGTCAAGTATAACTGCTTATACTTTTAGGGCTTCGCTTTTACTGAAGAAAAAATAATAGCCGCTGCTGGCATACATGCGTTATTTTTCCGCGACCTCCTTAAAACTGGGCAGCGCGAAATCTTACCCCGCAAGGAGGATGGTATGTATACGCATATCATGCGTGCCGCTATTGCGGTCATTATTATCCTTCTGTGCTTGTTGCTGAAAAGCAGTAGTCACTAGAATATAGGTAATGGTTGACCCCGGTAGTGGTTGCACACTGCCGGGGTCCTTTTATTAAAACCTTTAACCGGGTTTTAAGGAGAAGGGGTTCGCGCGGGGGGCAGGGTGCTTCAACACCTTGCCCCTGTCCTTTTCCTCATGGGCATAAAATAAAGAGCTTTAAAAAACCTGTCAAGTATAACAACTTATACTTTTAGGGCTATCCATTTGCTCAAAGAAAATAATAGCCGCAACTACCCTAAAACGTAAAGCCCAGCTTTTTCATGGCCTGCATACCACCAAGGGAGTTTTGGGTTTCTATGCCGTGTTTGCGCAATATAAGCTGCGATTCGTATGCGCGTGTGCCAGAATTGCAGATAAGGGCAATGGGCTTATTGCGGGGTATTTCATCCAGCCTTTCCTGCAGTTCTTCCAAAGGAATAGCCAGCCAAGTGCCTTCATACTTATGGGCAAGGTCAAGGCCAGCGCGGCCGGGGCGCACATCCAGGAAGCAGTAGTTGTTGTGCTCACGGTTTTCAAACAGTTCCACAAACTCCAAGGGGCTGATGCTCTTATGCACGCCTGCAAGCACGTTATCCGCCACATTGGCAGCAGAGTTGATAACATCCATGGCAGAAGCAAAAGGCGGCGCGTATGCCACTTCCAGATTAGAAAGGTCTTCCAAAGTAGGCTTTGAGAATTGCAGCATGGCGGCAACCGCGTCTATACGCGCTTTAAGGGCAATGCCATCTGCGCATACGCCCTGCACACCAAGCAGGCGGCGGGTGGGTTTATCCACCACCACTTCCAAAGTCATCATGGTTTTTTCCGGGTAGAAGTGGGCGCGGTCAAGCTGCTCCATATTCACGCTTATGGCGTCAAAACCTTCGCGCTTTGCAGCGGCATGGGTAAGGCCTGTGCCAACAGCGCTCATTTTATTCAATTTTACGCACCAGGTACCCACAACACCGGGGAAATGGGCATTGCCACCGGCAAGATTGGTGCCAATAACACGGCCTTGTCTGTTAGCCATAGAGCCAAGGGGCAAATATACCTGCTTGCCTGTGATAAGGTTTGGCACAACGCAGCAGTCACCACCTGCAAAAATAGCAGGGTCAGAGGTGCGCATGGCAGTGTCTACCACAACGCCGCCCTTGGGGTGACATGCAAGGCCAGCGGCCTCTGCAATTTGGGAATTAGGGGCAACACCAACAGAGAAAATAACAAGATCAGCGGGAATTTGGCGCTTATCTGTAATAACTTCAGCTACGCTGTTATCCTCATTGCCTTTAAGGGCAGTTACCTTTTCGCCGGTAAGCACATTGATGCCAAGCTCTTCCAAGTCAAACTTTGCCATTTGGGCAAGCACAGGAGAAAGCTGGCCAGGGAGTATCTGGTCAAAAATTTCTATAACAGTGGTAGGTATGCTCCACATATCTGCCAAAGCAACGGCCATTTCAAGGCCAATAAAGCCACCGCCCACAATAACGGCGCTGTTAACTTTGCGCTCTGTGCACAGTTCGTGTACAGCCTTGGCGGCTTCTAAATTGGTAACGGTAGTAACATTTTTAAGGGTATTGCCTTCAATGGGGGGCACACGAGGTGTAGCGCCTGTGGCAATAACCAGCTCATCGTACGGTAAATCTGAACGCACACCAGAGCTAAGATTTTCTACAGTCACGGTTTTTTTATCGCGGTTAATGGCAAGGGCGCGGGTATGGGTAAGCACGTCCACGCCTTTTAGGTCGTGAAAAAATTGGGGGTCGCGCACGACATTGGCAGATGTAGCACGCAAAGCGTCCAGCTTGCCTACTTCGCCAGAAACAAAATACGGGATGCCACAACCACCATAAGATATAAAGGAGCCTTCATCCACCATAGTAACAGTGGCGTCAGGCATAAGACGCTTGGCGCGCGCTGCTGCCTTGGGGCCAAGTGCAACACCGCCGATAATGAGAATGTTTTTGGGCATAAAATTCCCCTTAGCAAAAGGTGAAGAGAGGCGATTGCCTCGCAGGAGAAAAACGCGCAATGCGTTGCATTTATACTGCATTGGAAGGACAGATAAATGCCGCGTTAAGTATAGCCTGAAAGACAGGTAAAAAGCAAGTAGGGAAGTGTGGGAAATGGCTTTTGTCGAAACTGCTGACACCACCGGTAACATGGGAAAAGGGGAAAGAGCGAAACCGTTTTATGCTGTAAAGTCAGCCATATAAAAATATGTTTTTTTACTTTGCGCAGGCAGAGAAAATACTCTATATGTACTGGTTCAAAGTATATATGCGCCATTCTGCAGATACCTGATGCGCGCATGTTGGAACAAAAAAAGGAGCAAACCCGTGGGCCAGGCAGGGCAAAAAAAGAAAACAGGCGTAATAGGCCCATTTGGCCAGACAAACCAGCTAAGCGGACACATTGCAGCGCTTGTAAGTATTTTGGTGTGGGGGACAACATTTACTTCTACAAAGCTGTTGTTGGAAGACTTTTTACCCATAGAAATTTTATTTTTCCGCTTTGTTATGGGGTATATGGCTTTGTGGATTGTATTCCCGCACAGATTAAAAAGCACCAATACCAGGCAGGAAATTTTGTTTGCCCTTGCAGGCCTGAG
Organism: uncultured Desulfovibrionaceae bacterium; assembly: GCA_964589455.1. Lineage (GTDB taxonomy): Bacteria > Desulfobacterota > Desulfovibrionia > Desulfovibrionales > Desulfovibrionaceae > CAZPTC01. The sequence goes on from CAZPTC010000001.1 coordinate 7,280, forward strand.
CGGTATTTGTCTGTATTACCTTTTGGAAAATGTGGCGCTTGTATATACCCTGGCTTCCAATGTAGGGGTTATTATTTCTGTTGCGCCATTTTTTACAGCACTTCTTGTGTATATTGCCATACCAGGAGAAGAAAAACCTAACAGAAACTTCTTTTTGGGCTTTGTAGTGGCAATGGCGGGTATTTGCCTTATAAGCCTGCCTGATTCCCCCTTGCGCTTAAACCCGCTTGGAGATTTTTTGGCCTTTGCCGCCACCCTTGCATGGGCCTTTTATTCCGTTTTTACACGCAAAATAAGCGCCTTTGGCTATAACACCATACAAACTACTCGCCGCGTTTTTGCGTATGGCCTTTTGTGGATGCTGCCTTTTTTGCTTTTCTCGGACGCAAGGCTTGGTTTAGAGCGCTTTAGTGACCCTGTTAATCTTTTTAATATGATTTTTCTGGGGCTTGGCGCTTCTGCTCTTTGCTTTGTCACATGGAATTACGCGGTAAAAGTGCTTGGCGCTGTTAAAAGCAGTGTGTACATATATATGGTGCCAGTTATTACTGTGCTTACAGCCGTTATTGTGCTGGATGAAAGCATACACGCTCTGGCCGCTGTTGGTATTGTGCTTACACTTTTTGGCCTTTATATTTCAGAAAAAAAGATAAAAGCGCACAAAATTGTGGTGCGCAAGAAAAAACTTTTGCAATAAAAAATACAGGATACAAAAACAACACCCCGCAGAACACTTGTTCTACGGGGTGTTGTTTTAACATAAGAATAGAGGACTATGCGGTATGGGCTATAAGCACTTCTTCCAGCGTCTTCACAAAGCTGTCTAAATCTGCCTCTGGAATATTCAAGGCAGGCAAAAGACGCAGTGTTGTTTCCTGGCTAAGGCTGCATACATACCCGCGTTCAATAAGGCTTGTCCATACAGCTTTGCTTTTTTCGGCGTCCATATTCAGTTGTGCCCCAACCATAAGACCATGCCCGCGCACTTCTTTAATGCTGCCTTCTACACGGGTGTTAATGGCGGCAATGTTTTGGCGCAGTTTTTCTCCCAAAGTTTTGGCACGGGCTGCCAAATTGTCCCGCAGCATAATCTCCAACACTTTATCGGCGCAAGCCGTTAGCAGGGCACCGCCCCCAAATGTGGTGGCATGGCTGCCTGCCACAAAACCCTTGGACACCTCATTAGTCACCAGCATGGCACCTAAAGGCAGGCCATTGGCAAGGGCTTTTGCGCAGCTCATAACATCTGGCTCCAAGTCAAAAAGCTGGTGAGCCCAAGTTTCCCCTGTACGGCAAAGCCCTGTTTGCACTTCATCCACCATAAACAGTATATTCGCTTCTTTGCAAATACCCTGCACAGCTTTTGCGTATTCAGCACCCATAGGCCGAACCCCGCCTTCGCCCTGTATAATTTCTACAAGCACAGCGGCAGTATGGGGGCCAACAGCCCTTTTTAAGGCCTCTGCATCCCCAAAAGGCACCTGCTTAAAGCCTTCTGGCATGGGCAAAAAACCATCCTGGAATTTTGTCTGACCAGTAGCTGCCACAGTAGCCAGGGTGCGCCCGTGGAAAGCACCTTGCACGGTTATGATTTCAAAGCGATTTTCGCCCCGCACTTTCTGCATATAACGGCGCGCCATTTTAATAACCGCCTCATTGGCTTCTGCTCCAGAATTACAGAAAAACACCTTGTCAAAACGGCATGTGCCAAGCAGGCGCTCCGCGTAGTCAAGCTGTTCTTCCTGATAAAACAAATTGCTCACATGGATAAGCTTGTGGGCGCTTGCGGCAATGGTGTCTGCAAGTTCTGCATGGCAATGCCCAAGGGAGGTAACGGCTATGCCTGCCAGCAAGTCTATATACTCCTTGCCCTCTGCATCCCACAGGCGCGAGCCTTTGCCTCGGACTACAGAAAGTGGGTACCGGCTGTATGTGCGGCAAAGCAGGGCTTCTTCACGCTCTTTTAAATGGGATGTTGTGGACATAGGGTTCTCCTTGTGTTTTCCTTGGGGGATAATTCCCCCAACTTGCGGTACTACCAGCGCCAGCCAAGGGTAAAACCACCGTTGAGGCCGGTGTACTGCGCTCGAAAAGCTTCTATACCGCCGAATAAGGAGAATGTTAAGCGCGAATCTGCGTGGGTAAAATTGGCACTGCCTTGCAGGAGTAAGCTATCGCGGCCGCGTACATTTTTTGTGGTAAAAGGAACATTGTAGCCCACAAAATTGGCGCGGAAAGAGCCTGCCTGCAAAAACTCGTGCCCCCAGGCAGCAGAAAGTATACCTTGCACACGCACCTTTTCTGTAAGGTTGCCTGTAAGGCGCGCCTGAAGCCCAAGGCTGGAGCGCAAAGAATGGGTGCCAGCCCCTGCAATATGCAGCGCTGTTGCGGCATCGCCATGTTCTGTAAAGGCGGGTCTGAAATAGCCGCCATAAGAAAGCCCTGCAAAAGGCCCGGCAGAAACAAAGTCCCACTGGTGTTCCCAGCCAAGACGAAACTCTGCACTGGCTGTAAAGGCTGTAAAATCGCTGGTATTTTGTCGGATAAAGGTATTAAGGGCAATACTGCGGCTTGTGCGGGTATTTTCCAGCCCAAGAGCGGCAGCGCCATAAAGCCAGACAGAACCGGCCCCTAAGGGGTAAAAGTCTTGCGCAAGGGCTTGCACACCCAAAGAAAGCGCATCTACCTGCGACTTTGCGATATGGAGTTCTGTTGTTTGGCGGTGCGTATACCCAAGAGATATACCAGCCTGTGCCTTGGGGAAGGAAAAGTTCCATGCCCCAAGCATTCCGCCAAACGCTGTTGTAGCGCAAGAAGCGCCTTTTTGGCCCTTTTGGAACAGGCCGCCACCCATAGGGATAACAGTTGCATAGCTGTTACTGAAAAGACCAGTGCTGCCACTGTTTGCGCCAGACACACCTTGGCCTTGTGTATGGCTTTGCATAGTGGCAAGTAATGTAGAGGCTTGTATACGGCCATAATCTAAACTTGCCTGTGCTACACCATTGTATACTGTGGGAGAAAGCGCTTTAAGCGCTTTATGGACAAGACTGCCATTTGTTGCAGAAAAATCCAGAGCTTGGAAAAGGTTTTGGGTATCCCCACTTGCATTGCCAGACATACCATACAGAGCATCCCCAAGATTGTGCATATTGCTGTTGCTTGCATATTGGCTGTAGGCCTGCGGGGCGCGGCTGAGGGAAAGCGTGCCGGAATAGTCTGGAGCCAGAGTGGCAGCAAGGGAAAGAGTGGGGGAGAAATGCGTAGACAGCGCAAGAGAACCTGCAGAAGCGCCTGCAAAGGTAAGCAGAGGGTTCTGCAGGATTATGACGGTGTTATTCTGCCAGTAGCCGCTTAAAGGTTCAAGCAACAAAGTTCCGTCCAGGCTGGCTGTGCCAGCAATATTGAGCTGGTCTGCATGGCCTGCTTTATCAAACTCCATACGCAGCACGCCATTTGCGTACTGGGTATAATCCTGCACAGTAAGCGTGCCAATGCTGTTGCCTGGGGCAACTGTGCCATTATTATGCAAAATATTGGCCACTGTGCCATTGCCCATTAATGTGCCTGCAGGCAATACCCAGGCATTTTCTATGCTGCCTTGCAGGGCAGAGCCTGTAGAAAGGGAAATGGCCCCGCCTTCTATAATGGTAAAGCCGCTGTAAGAATTGTTGCCTGTAAGGTACAGTATGCCTTGCCCTTTTTTGGTAAGGCCAATGGGTAAACCACCAAGCGCAGCACGGGCATCTGCGGCATTTGCAAAGCCGTAGTATGCAAGCTGGCTGGCATTGTATTCTGTAGGCAAACCAATGGGAATAGAAGTACCGGGTATATTCCCGTAGGTATCGCCATAGGTTATTTCTGTAATATCATTGCTCCAGATGCTGGAATAGCCCTTGGTATCTACTGTGTATTGCCATTCTTTTGCGTCGCCATTTATGGCAACAGGGCGTATATCTGTGTTGGGGTTTAACCAGGAAGCTTTAAAATACCCAGGGCCTTGCACTGCTTTGCCGGCATTTAAATAGCCATGCCCAAAAACATCTGCAAAAGAAACTGTTGTTGTTTCCACATCCAGTGCTAAAAAATCCGCTAAGGTTTTGATTTGATAAAACCCATCAAGCAGGGCGCTATTTTCATTATAATAGGCTGTCAGATCTGCCGTTTGATCACCGCTCTGGATTGCCCCCTTGAAATAAAGAAGGTTGATTTTGAGCGTCACAGTATCAGAGTCAATGATTTCTTTAATCACCGCGGTATAGGGAGCAGGTTCAAATTTGTTTGCCGTAGAAAACATGGTTGAAGTAAGCTGCTTTGCGCTCATGTACGGGAATGCCTGTTCTACAAGCCCCAAAACACCGCTTGTTATGGGCGCTGCCATAGAAGTGCCAGACATGGACGTATATTCTTTTCCTTTGCCCGAAAAAGCGGAGATAATATTTATACCGGGTGCTGATACAGCGTAGTCTTGTACACCGTGCATAGCCAGATCGCTGAATATAGCGGGTAAAGCAATAGAAGAAGTAAGTTTACCAGAATCTAGCGCTATTACAGTGACAAAATTTCCTATAAGTTCAGGGTACTTTAGCGGGATAGCAGACATAATATCCGGGCTGCTCCACCCTGAGTTGCCTGCAGCAAAAACCATGACTCTGTCCTGTATGGCCAGATCATAATATGCCTTTGTTGTTTTGGGTATTGATGCCAGAACGCTATAGGTGGGGTCGTTTTCTAAGGCATACGTATACCCCCAACTATTATTGATAATACGCACTTGCGGGTATTGCAAAAAATAGGAAACAGTTGCGGAATTATACCCATCTGTCGTATTTTCACCAAGGGCCATAGCGGAACTTACCAGATTGGCATCATAGGCCACCCCATGCATACCCACGCCATTTTTTTTGGCAACCATGCTGCCACCAACATGTGTACCGTGGGTGTGCTTTTCCCAATTTATCACAAGACCATCCGGCACAAACCTTCCCAGCACTTTGCCTTGCAGTTCCGGGTGATACGGCTGTACACTGTTATCTATGATGCCCAAAACAACACCTTTTCCTGTAAAACCAAGCTCATAGGCTTTACTAAGGTTAATGGCGTCATACGCGCTTGCGTTTGTATAGTAATATTCTTTTGTCTGGAATGGGCTGGCAGCAAATGCCGGGCCTGTAAAAAGAAGCGTAAGGAAAAGTGCTGGGAGGAAAAAGCGCATGGAAGATATCCTTTTTAAGGTGCAAAATATTCTCATAGTTAAAGGCGCTGCAGTAAAAGAACACTCTCAACATGCTGACTATAGGGGAACATGTCAAAAAGAGCAATTTCAACAGGTTTGTAGCTTGGGCTTAAAAGCGCGGCATCCCGTGCAAGTGTGGCAGGGTTACAGGAAACAAGGGCAAGCAAACGCGGCGGGGTTTGCAGAAGGGCTTTGGTAAAGGCTTCATCCATGCCAGCGCGCGGGGGGTCTGCTATGACTAAATCTGGCTTGTGCTTGGCAAGGCGGTCTTTTAAGCTTGCGGCATCCTTTTGGGTAAAAGAAGCAAAAAGGCCGTTTTTGGCGGCATTTTCTTTTGCAAGGCTTACACTTTCTTCTACAGATTCAAAACCATGCACAGGGGCTTGCAATAATGCCGCGGCGCTTAGGCCAAAGCCGCCTATGCCACTGTAAACGTCCCAAACACTGGTGAAGGGGCCATATTTTTCTAAAGAGTGTATGACATTGTAATATATTTTTTCTGCCATTGCGCTGTTTACCTGATAAAACGTGTTATGCGCAAGGGTAAGGTTTAACTGTTTTTCCCCTAAGTTTATGCGTTCTTCCCAGTGGGTTTCGCCCATTGTGCGCATAATATTTTCGCCATAGGCAATATCGCTTGCTGTGGTGCGGGTGCTGTGGATAAAGCCGCGCGTAAAGGGCTGGGCAAGCAAATTTTTGCCAAGTGTCTGCACGGCCTGTTGCTGGCTGGAATTTTGGGGCGGGGCGGTGATAAGTTCTGCAATAATGCGCGCTTCGCCGTACATGCCAGAAACAGCAGGGGCTTCCCGCAGTACAAGCATACGCCAAAAGCCGCTTTTTGTTTTGCCGTCCCATGCGGGAATGCTGTATTGGGTGGCAAGTTCCCGCGTTTGCCGGCGGATAAAGTTAAGGGCCTTTTGGCCTTCCAGGCTTTGCAGCAGGCAATCTGTCACATCCACAATATTATGGCTGGCGCGGCTGCGTAGGCCAAGCTGCAAGCCTTGTTCACCATTGCCAAAGGCAAATTCCATTTTATTGCGCAGGGGAAATTGGGTAAGATTTGCGGCATAAAAGGTAACAGGTTCTGGCAGGGCTATTTTACCTATGCGGGTAAGGGCATCTGCTACCAGTTGCTGTTTCCACTTTTGTTGGGCAGGGTAAGGCAGTTTCATCCACGGGCAGCCGCCGCAAAGGGTGGCATGGGGGCAGGGGGCTTCTATTTCTTCCGGGCTTTTTTCCAGCACATCATTTTCTGATACTACTTTGCCTTCTGAAAAGCGGGATTTTTCTTTCTCAACAGTGGCACGCACTTTCTGGCCTGGCAGGGCATTTTCCACAAATATGGTTTTGCCTTCTATGCGGCCAACACCGCGTCCGTCGTGCGAAAGGCCGTCAATTTGCACAATTACCGCTTTTGCTGTTTTTTCCATTTTTTCCTCTTGACTTTTCTATTTTGTGACCGCTATATTTGAACACGAATTATCCCTATTTTTTTGAGGAGACATGCCATGTTCAGCACCATTTCTGAGCTTATTACCAATGCTTCCCATTCCACACCGCAGGGTCTTACTGGTGTGGCGATTATTTTTACCTATTTTGTGGTGATGCTGGTGGCTATTGCCTACAGGATTAAAAAGGGTGACCACGTTCACCATTGATAATTCGCCTGCCTGCCAGAAATGCGCTTAATGCCCTTCATAGAGCGCAGCTTTATAGTGTGATACCACGCCCGAAAGTTACCTTTCGGGCTTTTCTTTTCCTTAAAATATATTTCATTGAAATATATTTTGTCTGCCCATGCTAACAATTTGGCAGGAGGGGAAGAGAGGGGGCTTGGGGGAGGGAAGGGGAACCTCACTTTTCTAAAGTGGGGTTCCCCTTCCCTCCCCCAAAAGCTCTTTCACTCCCAAACTTCCCATCGGGGGGCTTCAAGGGCAATGGCAGCGTGTATTTCTTCCTGACTAGCGGTTGCCGCGCCTATTTTTCCCACCACAATACCAGCCGCGTAATTGGCAATAAGACAGGCAGCTTCTAAGGGGATACCGCACGAAAGGGCAAGGGCAAGAGTGGCGATAACGGTATCGCCGGCACCGGAAATATCAAATACTTCTTTGGCGGCGGTTTCAATATGCAGCACGCCTTTTTCCGGGCCAAAAAGGGCCATACCGTCTGCGCCAAGGGTAGAGAGCAGGTATGGGGCTTCTAATTCTTCCCGCAATGCGCGGCCCGCGTGGAGCAGGGTAGCGGTGCTGTGGGCGGGGGTATTGGCAAGCTCAGCGGTTTCTTTTTGGTTGGGGGTAAGAAGAAAAGCTTGTTTGTAACAGGCTTTGTTTTGGGGCTTTGGGTCAACAAGCACGCGCGCGTGGGGTATATGGCGGCGAATGGCGGGCAAAAGGGCGGAATCGACAAGGCCTTTGCCATAGTCTGAAACAAGGAAAACAGGGCTTTGGGCATCTGCGTTATTGGCGGCAATTAGCGCTAATATACTTTGCAGAATGGCGGCTTCTGCCGTGCTGAGGGGGCTGTCTACTTCTTCATCCAGGCGCAGCATTTGCTGGTTACGGGCAAAAATGCGGGTTTTAATGGTGGTGGGCCTTCCGCCTTCGCAAATAAGGTGGTGGCGCACATTGGCGGTATCTAACAGGGCTTGCATTTCTTTGCCGGCATTGTCATGGCCGGCAAGGGCCACTAATTCTGCATGGCCCCCAAGGGCGGAAATATTGCGGGCAACATTGCCGGCGCCCCCTAAAAAGTGCTGGCGCTTTTCCATTTTCACAACAGGAACAGGCGCTTCCGGGGAAAGACGGCTGGCATCGCCAGACCAATAGGCATCCAGCATGGCATCGCCCAAAACAAAAACCTTGCCTTGGCTTAAAAGGGGCAAAAAGCCATACAATTCCTCTTGGGTATATATGGTATACATGGCAAGCCCCTATACGCCAGAACGCTTGCGACTACGGGGAATTTGCGCATTTTCAATGCCCAGCATTTCTAAAAGGTGCGTAAGCTCCTGTTCTGAGGCGTAACGGATTTCCAAACGGCCTTTTTTGGCTGTGCCGTATAATGTTGTTTGGGCATTAAGGGTATAGGCGCGGTCTGCCTTGCTTTTTGCGGGGGAGGGGATGGGGGATTCTGGTGCTATTTGGCCATCTGGCTGGTCTTGATCTGGCTGGTTTGCCTGAGTGGTCATGGCCGCGGCATCTGGGATAGAGCCCTGTTTTTTCCATATTTCCACAGCGTGTTCAACATCGCGTACAGAAAGCTGTTGTTCTTCTATTTGCCCTATAAGGTCTGCTAATTCTGCGGGTTTTTCCGCAAGGGGTATAAGGGCCCTGGCATGGCCGGCGCTTAACGCTTTAGAGCGCACTTTTGCCTGCACATGTACGGGCAACTGCAAAAGCCTGAGGGAATTGGCAACAGCCGGGCGGCTTTTAGAAAGTTTTTGGGCAAGCTCTTCCTGGCTTAGATTATACTGCTCCCGCAGGGTCTGGTAGGCTTCTGCCTCTTCTATGGGGTTTAAGTCTTCTCTTTGCAGGTTTTCAATAAGCGCAACGGTTAAAACCTCTGCATCTGAATATTCTTTAATAATAACAGGTAATTCCGTAAGGCCAGCCAGTTTTGCGGCACGCCAGCGGCGTTCTCCTGCAATTATTTCGTACACCTGCGGGTGACTGGCTTCTTTTTTGCGCACTAAAATAGGCTGGAGCAGACCTTGCTCTTTAATAGAGGCAGCCAGCTCCATAAGGGAGGCTTCGCTAAAATATTTGCGGGGCTGGAAGGAACACGGGATAATCTGGGTAAGGGCCAGTTTTTCGCTTGTTTGGGTTGCTTCTTCCGCTTGTTGCAATAAAGCGCCCAAACCGCGCCCCAAACCACGTTCACTCAGTGCCATAGCCCCCCCTTAAAACATACACCATTTATGCGCATACCTGTATAAAATTTACTATAGGCACGCTGTTTTTGTGCCATGCAGCCCAAAAGCTTTAGCGCCGCTTTTTCTGCACCACTTCTGTGGCTAAGTCTAAATACGCTTCTGCACCTTTAGACTTTATATCATAATGTAAAATAGATTTCCCGTGGCTTGGCGCTTCAGAAAGGCGCACATTGCGTGGGATAATGGTTTTGAATAAATCTTGCGGGAAATAGCGTTCTGCCTCGCTTTTTACCTGACGTGCCAGTTTATTGCGCGCGTCGTACATGGTAAGCACAACGCCAAGCAGCTCAATTTCCGGATTAAGGCGCTTTTTCACTTGTTCGTAAGTATGTAAAAGCTTAACAATGCCTTCCAGCGCAAAAAACTCGCACTGTAGGGGAATAAGTAATTCTTTGGCGGCGCATAAGGCATTAAGGGTAATAAGGCCTAAGGAGGGGGGGCAGTCTAAAATAATAAAATCGTATTCATTATGTAAAGGCTTAAGTAAATCTGCCAGAAAAAACTCCCGCGCCATTTTATCCACAAGCTCAAGTTCTAATGCCACAAGATCAGAGGTAGAAGGCAGCAGCGCCAAAAAAGGTGTAGCAGTTGGCAAAAGGGCATTGGTTACATCATCTGGGTTACAGAAAGATGTGTACAGGTTTTTTTTAATGCTTTCCTGGTCAAAGCCAAGCGCACTGGTGGAGTTTGCCTGTGGGTCACAGTCTACAAGCAGCACCTTATTTTCCATAATAGCAAGCGATGCCGCAAGGTTGACAGAGGTTGTGGTTTTCCCAACCCCGCCTTTTTGGTTTGCGATAGCGATTATCCGTGGCATACGGCTACCCCTTTGCGGCATTTGCATAGCATAATGCACCAGCTTTCCTTTGCCGCTTGCATATTTCTATAAAAAAATATCCACCTTGGCAAGGCATATTCTGCCATGTTTCCCGTGAAACATGGCAGGCACTTTGGGTATGAAAAAACCCCGCAAGTATTCTCAATAAAGAAAATGCGGGGAAAAACCATAGCCAGAGCAGAGCAAGACAAAGGATTATTCTTTTTCTCTGGAAAAGGTAACACTGGCGCAAAGGCCACCTTCCGGCCTGTTTGTCAGGCGCATTTCTGCCTCTAAAGCGCGCGCCATACTGCGTGCAATAGAAAGCCCAAGGCCTGTGCCACCCGTGCTTTTACAGCGGGAAGGCTCCATCCGGAAAAAGGGTTCGCACACTCTTGCCATCATATTTTCCGGTATGCCGGGGCCTGTGTCCATAATGGCAATGGTAAGGCTTTGCGGGCTGTCTATAATGGCTATGCGCGCGCAATTACCATAGCGCACTGCATTATCTACCAGGTTGTCTATGCAGCGCTTAAGGCAAAGCGGCAGGGTTTTAAGGGGCTTAACATCCAAGTCTTCCGGGTTATCCAAAAGCTCTACATCCTGCCCCATGTCCTGCCTGTCATCCTGTATACTTTCCAACAGGGCAACAATATTAACAAAGGCCATGTTTTCCGGGGAGGTGGCGCGCGCAAGGTCTATGGCTGTGTCTAAAAGCGTGGTTATTTCATCCATATCCCGCTGAAGAGCCGCACTTGTGCTTTCTTCAAGGGTGTCTATTGAACCAAGGCGCAGGCCAAGGCGCGTAAGCGGGGTGCGTATATCGTGCGAAACAGCGGCCAGCGTGCGGCTTTTTTCATCCACAAATTCGCGTATGCGAAGCTGCATAAGGTTAAAGGTGTGGGCCACTTCCTTTAATTCCCGTGGGCCTTTTTCTGGCATGGGCGGGGCACCTGCCATGTCATGCCCAAAACTTTCCAGCGCTTTGGAAAGTGTGCGCAGTGGCTTAACTATACGGTACACCGCAAAAAGACTTAACAGCGCACAGGCCATAATGCCCACAAGCCCCCAGAAAAAAGGAAAAGCCGGGATAAGCGGGAAATTTTTAGAGCTGTCTACAAACAGCACCCACTTACCGCTGCTAAGCGGCATGGCCACATAGGCGTGGTAAGAATTATGGTTGGTTATGGGCTTACCTGTAAATTTGGCAAGGGAATTTTGTATTTCATCCATCATGCTGGAGAGCAAAAGATTATCGACTTTGACCAAAATATCTTCTGGGGCAATATTAAGTTTGGCGTATTTTACTGCCTGCATAAGAAAAGAATGAAAAATTTGATCCGGCGGGTTAAATCCCGTTTCAATATCTGGCTTTTCTGGCAATATGCTAATTTTAAAGCCTTTATCTGCCATTTTTTCAAGAAAAATGTGCTGCCCAGATGGGGTTTCTACAGAGTCCAGCAGCATGACCATATCTGCCATAAGCCTGGCCCTGTCTCCCACAAGGGAACGCAAAAGATAATATTCCCGCGAGGCAGAAAAGTGGCCTATGCCAATAAGCTGCAAAGCAATAAGCCCGCTTGTGAACACAAGCAAAAGCTGCCCAAAAATAGTTTGGGGGACAAGCCTTTTATAGAAAGGCATTTTTTCTTTTGTGCTTGCCATACGCTAATACGTTGTTACATCTGCAGAAAATACATAACCATCGCCACGCACGGTTTTAATAAGCCTGGCTTCTCGCCCATTGTCTTTAAGCTTACTGCGCAAACGGCATATTTGCACATCCAGACTACGGTCAAAGGGGCTGCGGTCTATAAGACCCATAGAAGGGGCTTCTTGCAGAAAATCGCGGCTCAGTACCTCTGTGGGGTGCTCTAAAAAAAGGCGCAAAAGCCGAAATTCCGCCCCACTCAAATTCACAATAACACTGTCCGGGTCGCGCAAATGGCGCTCAGTCAAATGCAGTTCCCAGCCGTTAAAACTATATATTGTAGACGCATTTTGGGGTACAGTTGCGCTTTCTTCCCTTGGCTCTGAACGGCGCAGCACAGCGCGTATACGCGCCAGTAATTCACGCGGTTGGAATGGCTTGACAATATAGTCATCTGCGCCTAATTCCAAACCCGTAACCTTGTCTTGCGACTCCCCAAGTGCTGTAAGAAAAATAAGCGGCACTTTGGAAAATGACCTGAGCTTTCTGCCCAGGGCGCGGCCATCTTCACCAGGCAGCATAATATCCAGCACAACTAAAGAATATACATGCTGCGGCAGCAGGGCAAACATTTCTTCCCCATTCGCTGCTTTATGGACAAGAAAGTTGTGCCGCTCCAGATACGCAGCAAGAAGATCGCGGATTTCCTGGTCGTCATCCACCACAAGAAGCAGCTCTTTACTGTTTTCCCTGTTTGTCTCCATATTTACACCAACCATGTATTGTTTTTATTTATGTAAAGCAGAAAGTACATTTTTACCAGACGTTCCGTGTAACAAAGTATAACTAGGCAGCACAATATGCATATTTTGCCTGTTTTTTCCGTGCTTGGGGCCCTTATGGCCTGCCTTGGCCTGAGCCTGCTTTTCCCTTTAGGCGTGGCTGCATGGTACGGAGAATACGCCCTTGTATGGCATTTTGCCACTCTTACGGCTATTACCTTTGCACTTGGCACAGCGGCTTTTCTTTTATTGCGGCCTAAAGCCGGTTTTTCTATGGGTAACAGAGAAGGCGTGGCTATTGTGGGTCTGGCCTGGTTTCTTGCAGGTATTGTGGGGGCACTGCCGTATATGGCGGGGGCTTCCCTTTCTTTTCCAGACGCATTTTTTGAGGCGGTTTCTGGCTTTACCACAACAGGTGCCAGTATTTTGACAAATATAGAGGCAACACCCAAGGGCCTGCTTTTTTGGCGCAGCCAAACCCAATGGATGGGCGGGGTGGGTATTATTGTGTTTTCCCTTGCCCTGCTGCCCTTTCTTGGGGCTGGCGGTATGCAGCTTTACAAAGCAGAAGTGACAGGCCCTGTAAAAGACAAATTTGCCCCCCGCATGAAGGATATTGCCCGCTCCCTGTGGCTTGTGTACCTTGTGCTTACCTTTGTGCTTGTCTTGCTTTTACTTTTTGGCGGCATGGGCCTGTTTGACGCGGTTAACCATGCCTTTACCACTATGGCTACTGGCGGCTTTTCCACCAAAAACGCCTCGATAGCCGCGTTTAACTCCCCCTTCATAGAATGGGTTATCACACTTTTTATGTTTCTGGCAGGTATTAACTTTGGCCTTTATTTTTTACTGATAAGGCGGGATACCAGCCTTTTCCGCAGTACAGAAACCCGTGCGTATACCCTGCTTACCCTTTTAGGGGGCTTTAGCATTGCCATACTGCTTGTTGCAAATGGTACTGGCGTAGAAAAAGCCCTACGCGATGCCTTTTTTCAGGTTGTTTCCCTTGGCACCACAACGGGCTTTGCCACGGCAGACTACCTGCTTTGGCCCATGCTTAGCCAGGGTATTCTGTTATTTTTTCTGGTTATGGGCTCCTGCGCAGGCTCCACTGCCGGGGGCTTTAAAGTGATGCGCGTTGTGATACTTGTGCGCATGGCTCTAATAGAGCTAAAACGCCTTGTACACCCTAATATGGTAGACCGCGTGCGCATGGATAAAAACTCCGTACGGCCAGAAGTGGTTAACGGTGTTGTGGCCTTTGCGGTACTTTTTATTCTTGCGCTCTTAGCAGGCGGCCTTTTTGTCATGGCCTTTGGGCATGACTTTACCACATCCTTTTCCGCAGCCGCCACGGCCCTTTCTAATGTTGGCCCCGGCTTTGGCGCAGTTGGCCCCATGTTTAATTTTGCGTTTTTTGAAGACCCCGTAAAAATTGTTCTCAGCCTGCTTATGCTGCTTGGCAGGCTGGAAATTTTCACCATTCTTTTGCTGTTTATGCCCATGTTCTGGAAAAACAGTTGACCAGTTTTACCTTACCCAAGCCCCTGCAAAAGTTCACGCGCTTCCTGCTGTGTCATATACACAGGCACTACGTAGGAGGTATTGGCCTCTGCAAAGGCCGCCTGTATAATGCCTGGCATATCTTCCTCTTGCAGTTCCGCAAAATTTTTGCGTAAACCCAAAGCATCGCGCAAATTGCGCAATTCATGCGTAAATGCTTGTGCCGCCTCTTCTTCGCCCATGCCAGTTTCCCATAAGCCAAGGCGCTCTGCCGCTTTTGCAAACCACTGCTGCGCTGGCTTCAGGTTATATTCCGCAATAGCAGGCAGCAAAGCCGCCATACACTGCCCGTGCGGTATATGGTAAAGCCCCCCAATTTTATGCCCAAACGCATGGCAATACCCTATTGCCAGGTTATTCATAAGCGCCCCAGACCTGTGCGCCGCGTAGGCCATTTTTCTGCGGGCGCTTATATCCTGCCCATCTGCATAGACCCTTGGTAAATTTTGAAAAATAGTGGCTATATTTTCTATGGCCTCTTCTTTTGCAGCAGGCTTTTTCACGCGGGAAATCAGGCCTTCTACCAAGTGACTGAGAGCATCAAAGCCTGTCTGCGCGGTGATAGAGGGGGGCAAATTTACCGTCATACGCGCATCCAAAGCCACAGCTTCTGGCATAAAGCCACGGCCCATAAGCACGTTTTTCCGCCCGTCATCATCTGTCAGCACCACCCCGGCACTGGATTCTGCCCCTGTGCCCGCTGTTGTAGGCACCATATACAAGCTTGTTTTACCCGGCAAAAGCAAGTTTATCCCCACATGCTTTGCAAACGAAAACTTGGGATTTTTATGCAATAAAGCTATAGCCTTGGCTGCATCCAGTACGGAACCGCCCCCAAGCGCAAAAATGCCCTGGGCAGAACATTCCCTGGCTTTTTGCGCCCCTTGCCTTATAAGCGCGTAGTCTGGCTCTGCCGTTACAGCATCAAATAACGTATACGCTATGCCATATTCCCCAAAGGCTCTGGCGCAAGGCTCAAACAGGCCTTTTTCCACAATGCCTTTATCTGTCACCACCAGCACATTCTGGTGGGTATTTTTCCGCATGAGGGCCGCAAGTTGCTCCAGCGCCTTCTCTCCCTGCGTTACTTCTTGTTTCGGGAACACCATTTTCCCCAGCGCAAACGCCACAACGTCCATACGCCGTGCATACCAAGACATACCTGCCCTCTCCTATATATTTTTTCCCTTGTAAACATTCTGGACAAAATCTGCAAGAAATAAAGCACATGCCAACCTCTTCCCTTTTGTTTGCTTCTTCTTTATACTGATGCCAGAAAAAACGCTCTGCGAGGTTATTATGCGATTTGCCCAGAAACTCTCCACTTTTGGCGCGTCTGCCACCCTTGCCGTTAACGCAAAAACCCTTGAGCTGAAAGCCCAGGGTATGGACGTTATCAGCCTTGCTGTTGGTGAACCAGATTTCCCCACGCCTCCCCATATCCAAGAAGCGGCCAGGCAAGCCATTACAGACAACTTTTCCAAGTACACCCCTGTTGAGGGTATCCCAGAACTCAGGCGCGCCGTTGCCACATACTTCCACCGCGTATACGGTGTTGACGCCAAAATGGAAAACACCATTATCTGCAATGGTGGCAAGCAATCGCTTTTTCAAGTTATGACAGCCCTTTTAGACCCGGGCGATGAAGTTATTATCCCCACCCCCTACTGGACTAGCTACCCGGATATGGTGTACCTGGCAGGCGCTATCCCTGTATTTGTGCCTTCCCCCGCTTCAGAAGGCTTCCGTATTTCCCCCAAAGACCTTGACAGCGCCCTTTCTCCCCGCAGCAAAATGCTCCTTCTCAATTCCCCCTCAAACCCCACAGGCGTTACCTACACCCAGAGCGAACTGGATGCCCTCTTAGAATGGGCCAAAGCCAACCATGTTTTTGTTATTTCAGACGAAATTTACGACCAGCTTGTATACCCACCCGCCAAAGCCGCCAGTGCCTCCATTTGGTGGCAAAAAAACCAGGAACACGTTGCCATTACCAATGGCCTTTCTAAAGCCTTTGCCATGACAGGCTGGCGCATTGGCTACACCCTTGCCCACCCAGACCTTATTAAAGAAATGGGCAAAATTCAGGGGCAAACCACCTCCAACATTTGCTCCATTGCCCAAAAAGCCGCCTTGGAAGCCCTTAACAGCCCCTACACCTGCGTGGATGAAATGCGCAAAGCCTTCCAAAAACGCCGCGACTACGCCCACGCCAAAATTTCTTCATGGAAAGGCATTATCTGTCCTAAACCAGAAGGCGCCTTTTACCTGTTCCCCGATGTTTCTGCCCTGTTTACCCCCGAAATACCTGACGCCTCTACCATGTGTACCCATATCCTTGAAAAAGCCCAAGTGGCCCTTATGCCAGGCGAAGCCTTTGGTAATAAAAACTGCCTGCGCTTCTCCTACGCTGTGGCAGACGACGTGCTGGCCAAAGCCCTTGACGCTGTGGAAAAAGCCTTGTTTGGGTAGGGAGATGAGGGTGAGCTGGGGGAAAGGGAAACCCTTTTTTGTGGACAAAAAAGGGTTTCCCCTTCCCCCAGACCCCCTTCCCCTTCCCAAAAAAAACTTTTTATATTGGCATATAGCTTAACTGAACTTTCTCCATTTTACCCATACTTTTGACCACAGGAAAACTCTAAAAAGTCACCCACTACCCCAATCAAGGGGGTGTGGGGGAAATTATTTCCCCCACTAAAAAAATTTGGGGGCAAAGCCCCCAAAAAAATAATCCACGGGGGTCTGGGGGCGAAGCCCCCAGTAGCCGTCAAGGAGTTCTCTATGACCATAGACTGGACATACGCGCAAAATGTGGCAATGGCAGAAGCAGGGCCTTATGTTCGCCGGCTTGAGGAAGAGAGGGCGGTTCTGCCGTTTTTGTCCTTACCTTTTGCAGAAGAGCTGACAAAGGAGCTGGAGGGTTTAGAGGGGCACCTGCGAAAATTTGAGCACATGCTGGTACTTGGCATAGGGGGTTCTGCGCTTGGTGCGCGGGCTTTGCAGAAATCTTTTTTCCCGCAGCAGGACAGGCCGGGGCATAAAGGCCCGTGGCTGTGGATAGCGGACAATGTAGACGGAGTGGGCTTTGCGGCTACGCTTGCTGGTTTACCGGTGGATAAAACGCTGGTGGTGGCCATAAGCAAGTCTGGCGGCACTATTGAGACAGTAGCGCAGTATTTTTTGGCATTGGAATGGCTGAAAAAAGGCGCAAAAAACTGGCAGGAGCATGTGCTGCTGGTAACAGATACAAAAAAGGGCTTTTTGCGGGAAGAGGCAGATACGCATAGCCTGAGGACGCTGGAAGTGCCGGATAATCTGGGCGGCAGGTATTCTGTTTTGTCTGCTGTGGGACTTGTACCGGCTGTATTTATGGGCATGGACTGGAAGGCACTTCTCAAGGGCGCAATAGATATGGGGCGACCACTGGCAGAAAACCCCTCAAAGCTGGGGGAACACCCGGCATGGAAAATGGCAAACTGGGCGCATAATTTTGAAAAGGCGGGGAAAGACCAGCTTATTTTCTTTAGCTATGAACCAGCTTGGGCCATGTTTGGCCCGTGGTTCTGCCAGTTGTGGGCAGAAAGCCTGGGCAAAGAAGGCAAGGGCACCATGCCATTGCCAGCCGTAGGGGTAACAGACCAGCATTCTCTTTTGCAAATGTTTTTAGATGGTCCCAAGAACAAAGCGTGTTTGTTTTTAACAACAAAAGAAGGGCAGGAAGGGTTAACACTGCCAACAAAGCTGCCAGAACCGTGGGGCTGGCTGCAAAGTACCACATTGTATAATATTTTAAAGGCGGAAACCCTTGCCACACGGATGAACCTTTGCGAAAAAGGGGTAGATGTGGTGGCACTTGAAATGCAAAAGCCAGACGCTTACGAGGCTGGGCGGCTTATTATGCTACTGGAAGCCATGACAGTGTTTACAGGCTGGCTTATGGGCATAAACCCCATTGACCAGCCAGCAGTAGAAGAAGGCAAGCGCCTTGCCTATGCCAAACTTGGCGCACCCGGAAGAGAAGAAGAAGGGAAGCGCTTGGCGGCATTTTTAGGGAAGGGAAAGAAGGAAGAAAGGGTGTAAGGGAGCAGGGGAAAAAATGTCAGATATTATAGCGGATACGATCCATATTGCATTTGCGCTGCATGACCCAAGTGGTACATACGCCCAACATGTTGGTGCAAGTCTTTGTTCTGTATGCGCAAATACTAATTGGCCACTTGTTGCCCATATTCTGCACGATAATACCCTAACGCAGGAAAATGCGGAAAAACTTGCCCAAACAGCCTACCAGTTTAACAAAGAAGTGTATTTTTATAATCTTCAAGGGGTGCTGGAGCAGTTACCATTAGCGCAACATGAAAGCCTTGCTGTTTTTTCTCCTGCAACAATAAGCCGGCTTTTTCTGCCTGACATTTTAAGTGATGTTACAAAAATAATTTATATGGATGGAGATACTATAGCAGATCTAGATATTGCAGAGCTTTGGCTGCAAGACTTAGCAGGAAATGCACTTGCAGCAGTGCCAGACCTTGGTGTGCTGCGTGCGCGGTATATTGTACCGCGTGATCCAACTTTTGACACTTGGGCAACAATGGCACTTGCCATTTGGCAATCAGTTGGCATACCACTTGAAAACTATTTTAATGCCGGTGTACTTTTATTGGATATAGAACAACTCAGAACCTCAGGCCTTTTCAGACAAACCCTTTCAGTACTTACAAACAATGCGCATTTTCCATGCCCAGATCAAGATGCGTTAAATGCTGTATTTGCCAATAACTATACGCTGTTGCCATTTAGGTACAATGTGCTTATGGCATTTTCTCCCCTTGCGCCTGCCCCTGCCATTTGGCATTACAACTCACAAAAACCTTGGGATTCCTATCAAGTGGCACGGCAAGAGCGCTATATGTTTTATTATGCGCAAACGCCGTGGGCAAATAGAGGACAAGAAGACATAGGCTTTTAAAAACAAGTTTTATTACAATGTAAAACCTATAACGCATTTACCAGGAAAGTGATTATGATTTCTTGCCCACTATGCAAAAGCACAGATTTGCAATTAATTGAACAAATTTCTACAAGCCACTTGGCGCAAATGTATGCGAATGCATTCCAGCTTGATATACGGCAAGTTTTTAATGGTACTCCTGAAGTTTCCTATGTGCAATGCGGCAACTGTGACCTGCGCTTTTTTTTCCCATTTTTTTTAGGAAATGATGAATTTTATCATCACCTCGCCAGGCAGCCATACTATTACCAAGGAGATAAATGGGAATTTGCCCTGGCAAGAACATATATAAAACCAGAGTATGCAGTTTTAGAAGTAGGCTGCGGAATGGGGGCTTTTGCCCAAAACTTACAGTGTTTTTCCTATACAGGGATTGAGCTTTCGCCAGGAAACCTTCCTGCATCTACTCCCAGCCAGTCTTTTTTATGTGAAAGCATAGAAAACTACGCGCTTAACCACCCCAACTCCCACGATATAGTTGTTTCTTTTCAAGTTTTAGAGCATATAGCAGATATATATGCGTTTATTCAAGCCTGTGTAGATGCTCTTAAACCAGGTGGAATTCTGCTTTTTGGCGTGCCAAGTGCACAAACTTCGCACCAGTTTTTTTGTAACCATGTACTGGACTTGCCACCCCACCATCAAAGCAGATGGACAGACAAAGCCCTTATTTCTATAGGGGAAATTTTTGGCCTTACCCATTTAGGTTTTTCGCGTGAGCCTTTGTCTAACCCAGGAGACGCCGCTTTTTACTTAACACTGGGTCTGCTAAGAGCAGAAAATCGCCTTAATCCTGCCGCACTGGTAGACCTTAGCCCAACACATGCCTATTTATGCGAGCGCGCTTTAGGCATCATACCCCACGCCACATCCGTGTATAATCATATTTTGCGGCATGAATATGCCCACTGCGTTGTATCTATATACCAAAAACCGCAACTTAAAGTATAGTGTCAGCACAGCGTGGCAGCGTATTGACCAAAAGGCTCCTTGTGGCATCATATTTTACCAGCTTAACACATCATTTTTATCAATCTTTGTAAAAAACAATGGGTTGTCAAAGGGGTTGTTGTAATCAAATCCGTATGGGTTTATAGCAAGCTTTTTGCCACTCCATAATATCTTGTAGTCACTTTGCTGAATTGTCAAAATATCCGGCACGTCTCCAATACGTTCAGCAAGTATAAAAAGCGAACATGGGTTAACACCTGTAAATGGAATTTCTACCCTTTGCAGTATAACCTGCGGGTCTGCAATTTTATACCACACGTCATCATATAATGTTGTTGCAATAACATATTTGAGTTTATAGCCATTTTCTTTTATAAAAAGGGAAAAATACAAATCCGGCGAAAACTGATAAAAACCATGCCCAAACTGGTTATTTGAGGGTGTCATGAGTAAAAGATGCCCACCAAGCGCCACCATATCCATAGCATTTTTAAGGGCCACAGGGTAATTAAACACATGCTCTAGTGTACCGCCATCCAGCACTAAAGAATACTGGCTTTTCCAATCATCTGGTATAGGGGTATTCATATCATGGATGAAGGTTGGGTTTTCATAATCCCCAAAATCAAAAGAATGGATGCACTGGGCACCTAATTCTTCAAAAAGCTTTTCCGCATAAACACTGCCATCTTCCTCCCGTAAGGAAAAAATAGCTTCAGGTGACAGAGCAGTGCCATATATGCTATTTAAAGACTGAATAGCTTGGGGGCTACAAAAAACAGTTTGTCTGCCAAGCATGGCAGCTTTTGTATATACAACACCCTTTTTTTGGGCAAAAAGCATTTGCTGAACAGAATCAAGAATTAAACCCATAGCAAGACCCTCACTAATTTTTGGCCAGCCCACTTTGGAAAAAAGCAGGCAATTTTAGCTATAACACGCCGCAATGCCTGCTTTATGCGCCTGCACAAATACCTGTTCTGCATACACAAAGTGGGGCAATACGGGGTTTTCTTTTGCATGTGTTATACCTTGCCCTGCTAAATTAATACTGCCAGAACCTATACTGGAAACTTCCGAACCAATATTCATGCTGTATGGAAAAAATGGTGTAAGGCTAAGCTGCCCATGCCTGAACCTGTGAAAATCCATAACAATATCCCAGCCAATAGTGGGGGCACGCAGGGTAGAAAGCAGCATAGCCGCCATATCATCCCCACCCTGGTTAAACGCTTCTATAAGAAATGGGTATTGTTCCATTTCAAAAGCTGCACTGCCTGTCCAGTCAATATTTTTTACCCTGTCTGACCAAGAGGCCCAGCCCCATATATGCGCACGGGGGCAAAACCAGGCATCCCAGGGGTAATTGCTTGGAATTTTCATAGCTGGTGGGCACCAACCATTCACACTAAAAACAGTTTTTTCTTCTGCATATTTTTCTAAAGCCGCGTTAAAATACCGCAAGGTGTAGGGCGAAAACAAGACATCGTCTTCTAAAAAAATAAATGCCGGGGAAAGGCTTGCCATAGTATTAACAACATACCTGTGCATGTGGCAGGCCCCAATATTGTGCTGCGGAAAATAATACCTGACAGACGCAAAGCTTTGCTGCACATAGTCACACATGCTCAGCGCCTTTACATGGTCTACTGCCTGCTGTTCTTCAGGAAAGCGCGGTGCGTCTATAAAAACATGCAAAACATGTTGCTTTGCACCTTCAGCCTCGCACAGGGCTTTAAGGGTTATATCCACTGTTTGTGGTCTGTTAAACGCCATATAAGCAATAGGTACTGGCCCAAGCATATTCCCTCCCCATTCTGCCGCTTGGAAAAAAAGCAGTGCGTGTTTTTAATATGCAAGCTTTGTGCCACATTAATCGCATATTTGGGCATTTTTTTGCCAAGCTTGACTTTACCCCCAAAAAGACACACAATTATTCATCAACTTTTTCCACCTTTTCTGAACATTGTCCAGCGAATTTTCGCAAGCCCCCTATGTCCAAGCCCTTTTCTTCCAGCTCCAGCCTGCCATTTTCTATGGCCCGCGTACTTTCGTGGGTTATGCTTATCCTTGTGCTGGCCTCCAGCCTGTTCCTTTCCTTTTTTATTTCCAACACCATGCGCACGGCACTTATTAACAGCCAGGAAGAATACGCCCTTTTGCTTGCCCAGAATATGAACAAGCAAATATTCAGGCGCTTTACCTTACCTGTTGCCATGGCTTCCGGCCGTGTGGCCTTGGCAGACCCAGACCAATACCGCCTTTTGGATGAAGTGGTGCTTTCCCTTATGCATGGTCTGCAAATTGACCGCATACGCATTTATGACGAAAATTTGGCGGTCACCTACTCTACAGACAAAGAAGAAGTAGGCCGCCTTGACCTTGCCACACCCGGCATTTCCTACATATTTGAAGGCACGCCCAACCATTTTGATGTTATTTCCCGCACAGATTCCACACGCGCCTTTTTCAGTCCAACCCTAGAACCCGGCAGTTTTTTGCTGCGCACCGTGTACCCATTAAGCATTGACCAAGAGCTTGGCTTATATACAGACGAAGCCCCGGTTTTAGGTGCTTTGGAAATTATACAGGATGTCACCAGCCATTACGCCATTGTCACGCGCTCTATGTGGCTTGTGCTTCTGGGTTTTACCATTTCTTCTCTGGTGCTTTTTATTATTATCCAGTTTGTGGCGCGCAAGGCAGAAGCCACCCTGAGCGAGCGTATGGCCAGAACCCGCCAGCTTGAGGCTGAACTGCACCAAAGCGAAAAAATGGCCACTATGGGGCATATGGTGGCCTCTATTGCACATGAAATACGTAACCCTCTTGGCATTATACGCTCCAGTTCTGAGTTTATGTTAACCCGCAATAAACAAAAGCAAACCATTGATGCTTCCGTTATCCCCATGCTGGAAGCTATTTACGATGAATCCTGCCGCCTTGGCACCACAGTGAATGACTTTTTGGACTACGCACGCCCGCGCGACCCCAACCTGCAACCTGTCAATATATTGCAGCTTATCCAAAAAGCTCTGCTTTTTTTGCAGAATGAGTTTGAGGCAAGCGCTATAACAGTTGACCTCCATGTGCCAGAAAATCTCATGATAGATGCAGATGCAGACTTGCTCTACCGCGCAATTTACAATATCCTTGTTAACGCGCAGCAGGCAATAGGGAAGGAAGGCAATATATCTGTGCGCGGCCATAGCGAAAAAGGCGGGGTATACCTTGTCTTTTTGGATACTGGCCCAGGTTTTCCGCCAGATTTTCTTAAAAAACCCATTGAACCTTTCTTCACCACCAAAGATACTGGCACTGGGCTTGGCCTTTCTATTGTGCAAGCCATTATCCAATCACACGGGGCAACACTTTCTCTTGATAATACAGATGAACACAACGCAAGTGTGACCATATTTTTTCCCAGCAAACGCTGATACGCCAAGGCTTATTCTATGAGTGACACAGCCCATATCCTTATTGTGGACGATGAAAAAAACTATTTGCTTATATTAGGCGCCATTTTAGAAGATGCCGGCTATAAGATAACTTCCCTTTCAGACCCAGAAATGGCACTGGCCTTTTTGGACGACTCGGAAGTGGATGTTGTTATCACAGATATGAAAATGCCCAAGCTCACTGGCAAGGAGCTTTTGCAGGCCATTAAGAAAAAGCTGCCCCATATACCTGTGCTTATTATGACGGCTTTTGGCTCTATTGAAAGCGCGGTAGAAGCCATGCGGGATGGCGCGTTTGACTACATAACCAAGCCCTTTGCCAATGATGAAATTATTCTTTCTGTGCATAATGCGGTTGCCCTTTCTAAAGCGCACCAGCAATACCACCTTTTACAGCAAAACTTAGAAGAACGGTACAGCACCCACCAGATTATAGGCAATTCCAAAGCCATACGCGATACCCTAAGCCTTGTAG
Organism: uncultured Desulfovibrionaceae bacterium; assembly: GCA_964589455.1. GTDB lineage: Bacteria > Desulfobacterota > Desulfovibrionia > Desulfovibrionales > Desulfovibrionaceae > CAZPTC01. The sequence goes on from CAZPTC010000001.1 coordinate 31,158, forward strand.
ACCGTGTTTCCCAAAGCCGCTCAACTGTGCTTATAACCGGGGAATCCGGCACAGGGAAAGAGCTTATTGCCCGTGCCATACACTTTTCTTCTGCGCGTAAAGACGCACCTTTTATTTCTGTAAACTGTCTGGCCTTTAACCAGGGCGTGCTGGAAAGTGAACTTTTTGGCCATGAAAAAGGCAGTTTTACAGGCGCAACAGCCATGCGACGCGGCAGGTTTGAGCAAGCCAACCACGGCACCCTTTTTCTGGATGAAGTAGGGGAGCTTGGGCTGGATTTGCAGGTAAAACTTTTGCGTGTGCTGCAGGAACGCACCTTTGAGCGTGTGGGCGGCACAGACCAGGTAGATGTAGATATACGCATTGTGGCTGCCACCAATAAGTCTTTAGAAACCTTAGTGCAGGAAGGCAAATTTAGGGAAGATCTTTTTTACCGCCTCAATGTGGTACAAATACATATACCCCCTTTGCGGGAAAGAAGGGAAGATATACCCTTGCTGGTTTCCCACTTCAGCCAGAAAATTGCGGCAGAAAACACCATACCCCCCAAAACATTCACGCAGGAAGCCCTTAACTACCTTACAGGGTACGAGTGGCCGGGCAATATACGCCAGTTGCAAAATGTGGTAGAGCGCTGCATGGTTATGGTGCCAAGCATTAATATAACAGTGGACGAACTGCCCCCGGAAATAAAGGACGAGGAAGCCCAGTTTAAAAGCGCGGTAGACCTTTTGCCTATTGAATTAAATCTGGCGGACACTATGGATAAAATAGAAGCCGCCCTTATACGCCGCGCCCTTGTGCGCAGTGACTTTGTACAGGCCAATGCCGCTGACCTTTTGGGAATTTCCCGCAGTCTTATCCAGTACAAGCTGAAAAAATACAATATTATGGGGCACTAGGCTCAGTTTTTTTCTTGGAACAAAAAAAGGCAGATATATAGATATATACCTGCCTTTTTATATGTCATTGTACAATATTTTTTAGCGTATACGCACAGACACTTCTGCCATTTGCCCTGGGTATACCATAGTATTTTCCGGTAATTCCAAAATCTGCACCCTTGCTTCCCCACTGCCATCATCAAGCGGTGCAAGAGACTGTATATTCCCTTGCAGCTCTGTGCCATTTTCCAGCTTTACACTGGCTTTAAGGCCTGCTTGAAGTTTGGGGAATGTATTGGCATCAAATGCGGCACGTACCCATAAGCCGGGAGCTGTATCTTTATTTTGCCCGAATGTGGCGTTCCCTGCCTGGCTTTGGGTAATAAGCGGGCTGATAAGCCCAATGGCCTGATCACCCGCAATATATTCCCCCTTACCCAAAGAAAAGTTCTGCACTATGCCGCTAAGAGGCGCTGCTACAGTGGCCTCATACAAGCGGTTTTGGGCTTCTTCCACACGGCCCTGCCACAGGGCAAGCTGGGCCACACTGTTTTCTTGGGCTGGCATTTTCAGGCTGGCGTGTATATGGGCGTAGCTGGCTTCCGCGTGTATGCGGTTTTGGGTGGCTTTTTCCGCTTCTTCTCTTGCGGCTTCTACCAATATACGCGCTTCGTGCTCTGCATTTGCAAGGGCGGTTTTATCAGCGTTTTGCGGGTTACGCAGGGCCATAAGCCTGCGGCTGTGCTCTGCCACATAATAGGCAAGCTTGTCAGAGGCTGCGCGCTCCTGGTTTTGCGCAATGCGCAGGTTTTCTGCGGCCTGTATGTCCGCCTGCTTCAAATTTGGGTCTTGGCTGGCCGGGGTGCTTTTGCCCTGGCTGGCAAGGTTAAGCCCCGCAAGGGCTTCGTTCAGGGCGGCTTTAAGAGGCTCAGCGTCATAAAGAAAAAGCATTTGCCCTTTTTCTACAAAGTCCCCGTTTTTAACCAAAACTTCCGCCACTGTACCGCCAAAGGGCGCGCTTACTGGGTAGACGTTGCCCTCCACCTGCGCTATAGTGCTTTTTACACTGCTGCCGGCAAATTGCCATAAAAGCAGGGCAAGAAAAGCAAGCAGCAACACAAGGAATATTTTTTTATGTTGCCGTTTTTCTTCCACAGGCGGCAAGGCTAGGGGCTGCTGATCCATAAAGTTCACTACCTTCTTTAAGTCAAAAAAATGTTCTTTTTCCTTATTCTTGCAAATTTTGTTCCAAGAGGCTTGTATGCGTCGCTTTTTTTCTACTCTTTTTCTGCCTTTTTTCCTTTTTGGATGCGCTGTGCCAGAAAGCAGGGTATCCATTAACCCTATAGATACCACAGAATTTAACGCCATGCTGCCTGTGCTTGCCCCTGTTTTGCGGGAAAAAGGCGTTCTGGACAGCCAGGATACCTGGTATGAACCGGTCTTTTCCTTTAGCACATTCGGGGATGCTGGGAATGCGGGGGAAATTTTACTGCAAAGGCTTTCCCCGGCATTCAGGTTCCCGCAGGTAGAAAAAAGCCTCATACCGCACACATTTGCCGCACTTTTTGGGGAAAATGCCCAGGTAGTGGTAACAAAAACAGGCTTTGAGGCAAAGGTTGGCCTTGATACTGCAGAGGCTGCCTTAGTGGCCCTTACAGACTGGAACAAGGACGGTACGGAAGACTGGCTTGTGGTATGCCGCGTTAAGCCCTCAAGTGTTGCCCAGGCCGTGCGGGAATACTATGTGGTGATAACAGACCTTACCCCGCAAGTCTTAGAACCCCAAGTTATTTTAGTGCATGACTGCCTTATGGGCACATGCGCAAGCGGTGTGCAAGCCCCTATGTCTTTTTCTGATACTATGGCATTAGAAGTGGAAACAGGTCAAACGGCTGTTACTGCCCCGCCGCCTGCCTCCAATGCCCCTAAAGAGCAGAACCCAGTACCCAAAAGTAAACTTACGCAGTAATGGGGTAGCACTATGTCACTAAAAAACACCTTGGGGTGGCAGCAAAACCCACTTTTTATTATGGACGGCACAGCCTTTTTGTACCGCGGGTATTACGCCAACCCCAATATGGCGCGCTCAGACGGTTTTCCCACAGGGGCTTTGTACATTGTGGGCAAAACTATTTTAAAAATTCTGAAAGAAGAAAAGCCGGAATTTTTTCTTTTTCTTTTAGACGGCAAAGGCCCCAATTTCCGGCACGATATGTTCCCAGCATACAAAGCCAACCGCCCACCAGCCCCAGAAGCTTTGGTGCAGCAGCTTGAGCCTTTAAAGCGCCTTGTTGCTTCCCTTGGTATACATGTAGAAGTTTCGGATAATTGCGAAGCAGATGACTGCATAGCCGCCCTTGCCGCCCGCACAAGCCCAGAGCGCCCTGTTGTGATTGTGGGTATGGATAAAGACCTGAAGCAGTGCCTGCAGGAAAATGTGGTGATGTGGTCACCGGGTTCTGGTGCAAAGCCAGATGCCTTGCTTACCCGCCAGGGCTTTATAGAGGAAACAGGCCTTACCCCTGAACAATGGCCAGATGTGCAGGCTCTCATTGGCGACAGCAGCGACAATGTACCCGGTGTACCCGGTGTTGGGCAAAAAACAGCAGAAAAGATATTTCTGGAATACCCAAGTTTAGAGGCCATACGCGATAATTTTGCCTCCCTTTCCCCCAGCCTCCAAAAGAAGTTTGATGGCCATTTAGAGGCCATGTTTCTTTACCGCCGCCTTACCACGCTGGACACTGCCGCCTGCCCCCACCTTGCCCTTGCAGACCTCAGCATACAGCCCATGCCGCGCAATGGGGCAGAAGCTTCCACCCTTTTTACAGAATTTGAAATGTCTTCTTTGAAAAAGGAGCTGGATCGCCTTATTGCTTTGCAGGCAGCGGGTTTACCCCAGCCTCTTGCAGAAAAGCCAAAGAAAGAAAAGAATGTTTCACATGAAACAACGCCCAAGGCAAAAGCAGAAAACCAAGGCCAGCTCTCCCTATTTGGGGAAAATACAAACCAAGACACCAGCGCTTCAAGCATTACCAGCCAGAAGGATATGGGGGAAAGCACTTCTCCCAGCGAAACCATTCTTCCACTCAGCACCAGCCCCATGCCCGTACTTGAGCTGCCCCCTGTTCAATGGGCAGACTCTACAAACAGCCTGCCAGATACCACAGGCAAGCGCGTGGCCTTTGTGCCTAAACTTGTGTGGGAAAAAGCAGAAGAACAGGAACCCAACTTTTCCCTGCTTGTAGAAGGCACAGAAACAGAAATTCTTTTTTCTGGCACGTATGGACTTAAAGAATACCTTGCAAAAGCCGCAAGCCTTATTGTGCCGGATTCCAAAGCTCTCATACGCGCTGGCTTTGAAAACATGCCCTATTTTGACCTTGGCCTTGCTGCCTACCTGCTTGCCCCTGAAGACAGAGACTACGGCTGGCCACGCCTTATGGCCATAGAGCAGGAAAACAGCGGCCTGCCACTCACACATCCCGCGCACATTGCGCTTTCGCTTTGCAAGAGGCAAAAACCCCAGCTTGAAGGCACAGGCCTTTTGCCCCTTTTGGAAAATATGGAGCAACCCCTTGTATCTGTTCTTGCCCACATGGAAGAAGAGGGTATACTGGTAGATACCGCTTCCCTTACTTCTTACCTTGCAGAAGTGGAAACAGAGCTTGCCCGCCTTACAGAAAATATTTACCAAGCAGCAGGCGGGCCTTTTAATATCCGCAGTGCCCAGCAAATTGGGGATGTGCTGTACAAGCGCCTGGGCCTTAAAGCCGCCAAAAATACGGCAACAGTGCAGGCCTCTACAGCCGCCAATGTATTGGAAGAGTTAAGCGGCGCGCACCCCATGGTAGACGCGCTTCTCACCTTCCGTAAGCTGGAAAAACTGCGCTCAACCTATTTAGAGCCATTGCCCAGGTATATTGAGGCAGATGGCCGTATACACACACACTTTAACCAGTGCGCAACAGCCACAGGCCGCCTTTCTTCAAGTGCCCCTAATTTGCAAAATATTCCCATACGCGGGGAAAATGGCCCCCGTATGCGCGCCTGTTTTATTGCCAAGCCCGGCTATGCCCTTATAGCGGCAGACTATTCCCAAATAGAATTGCGGGTATTGGCGCATTTTTCCAAAGACCCTAATCTTGTTGAGGCATTTAGGAATAATGAAGATATCCACCGCCGTACAGCCGCCCTTCTGCACGATATACCAGCAGAGCAGGTTACCCCTGCCCAGCGCCGCGCAGCCAAAACCATAAACTTTGGCCTTATTTATGGCATGGGCGCGCGCAAACTGGCAGCGGATCTTTCTGTGCCTTTTGCAGATGCCAAAGCCTTTATTGAAACCTATTTTGCCCGCTTTGCCTCCATTAAGGCATTCTTTGATTCTGTGGTAGAAATGGCGCGCACAGAAGGTTTTGTCACCACACTGGCTGGCCGCCGCCGCCCTTTGCCAGACATGCAGTCCACAAAACCCCAGCTTCGCGCTGCGGCAGAACGTCAGGCAGTGAATACCCTTATACAGGGCAGTGCCGCAGATATTATTAAAACCGCCATGCTTGATGCCGCTAAAAATAAAGAGCTGCAAGCCCTTGGTGCAACCATGCTTTTGCAGGTGCATGACGAACTGGTGTTTGAAGTCCCAGAAGCACACGCTATAGAAGCTGGACGCGTAATTGATCAAATAATGGAAGCCAGTGGCAAGGGGTACAATTTAAGTGTTCCCCTGCTTGTAGACTGGGGGCATGGTAAAACATGGGCAGAGGCGCATTAGCGCATTTTTTCTTCATAGTCGAAAAAGCCCTTGTATTGCGCGTTAGCGCAATACAAGGGCTTTTGCTGCAAGGACTTTGCAAAAATCTAAAAGTCCACCACTACCTTTTCCATTCTGGCAAGGTCGCGCTTATAGGTGAAAGAAGCACACAAGAACAACACACCACTGATAAGGGAACAAACTGCCATAAGGGATATAGCGGTGACTATATCAAAGCGGTCAGACAAAAAGCCCATTAAGGTGGGGCCAACGGCCATACCAAAAATGTTTTGCACCACAATCATAATAGAAGCAGCGGAAGCTCTGTGGTGGGGCAAGGAAAGGTCAGCTATTACAGTAAGGCAAGTAAGAGTTGTGGGTCCAAGAAAAAAGCCGTACACCATAACCATAATAAGCTGGGCGCCGCTGGCTGGGGTAAAGAATTGGAAGCATAAAAGAATGCCAAAAAAGCCAATAAGGCCGCACAAAGCCACAACTTTAAGGGTATTGTGCATGCCAATGCGCCTGCGCAGCCAGTCTGCACCTACGCCATAGAGAATCATATACACAAGGGAAATAAGCATGGTAGAGGCAGCAAGGCTTGCTGCCAGGGAAGGGGTAGCATTAGCAACACGCACAAAGTATGTAGGCAGCCAGTTCATAAGGGCTGTGCTTACAATAACCATGGTTGTCTGCCCAAGAACAGCAAATGCAAGGGTAGGTTTGGTGACAAGGTTAAGAAGAATTTTAAGGTAATTAACCTTTTCAGCCTCAAGCTGCACACACTCGCCCTGCACTTCTTCCACTTTTTTGACGCCTTTAAAGTCTTTTATAAACAGGGCAGTAAAAGCAAGAATAAGGCCGGGAATGGCAAACAAACCAAATGCGTGCTGCCAGCCCCATTTAGAGGCAATAAGCGCGCCAACAGCCAAACCAATAGGCGCACCAAGTGTCATACCAATATTAAGGCATGCCAAAATGGTGGCTCTGTATTTTTCCGGGAATGAGGCTACAAGTAAACTTTGACCGGCAGGGCCATAACCTGCTTCACCAGCGCCCACAAATAAACGGCAAACCAGCAATTGGGCAAAGGACGTACTAAAGGCGCACATGGCAGTTGCAAAGCTCCACACAAACGCCATAATGCCCATCATTTTTTTGCGGCTCCACTTATCAATAAAATACGCGGCAGGCAGTGCAAAAACCGCCAACCCAATATTAACTATGGAAAGTAAAAGGCCAAGCTGGGTGTCTGACAAGCCAAAGTCTTTTTGCAGATACGGAAGCAGCGCTGTGATAACCTGCCTGTCTGCCATATCCAATACGCCCAAAAGTAACACAATAAAAAGTGTAAGAAAAGCCGCTTTTTTACCTATTGGCCAAGCATCTTTAGATGGCTCGCAGGCAAGGTCTTGTTGCGTTGCTGCTGGATTTTTCGTAGCCATAAAAATCACTCCCGGTTGTAGTTTGTACACGAGAATTCACACAAAAAGACGTGGCTGCACCTGCAATTTCTGCTGTGAAAAAGCATTCATCTTGCAGACACAGCCATTAGAGCTAATCTTTATTTGGGTTTTCCATTATCTGGTACAATACACTCCCTTCAGCATCTTTCGGGATAGGCCAGCCTGTCAGGTAGCAAATGGTGGGCACATAGTCCACAATATTGCTTACCCGCTTCATGGCGTAGCCTTTTTTAATGCCTATTTCAGGGCCATAGAACACGCTTAAGGCACGCATATCGCCCATTTCCCCGTAGGTAGAAGTGGGGAGTATAGAGCCGTGCTGTTCAGAATATTCTGGCCAAAGGGCGTACACAACGTCGCCGCACTGGTCACCACCCTGACCAATAAGCATGGCTTCTTTCTTAGGCAGAGCAAGAATAAAGGGGCGCTTGCCTGTCTTGGGGTCTACATAGGTCATAAGGGTATCGATAATTTCGCGCTGCACTTTTTCGTAATCTTCCGGTTCCACAATACCACCTGGATCGCGACCCTTCAGGTTTACATACACAAAGCACATACGTTGGGGTATAGCCTTGGACTTACTGGCATCAATTTTGGAGGCCATAGTAATAAAGACTTCGCGTATGGCTTCCGGGCAACCTTCTATCCAGTCCGGTATGGGGGTTTCCTTTTTAATGGTAAGGCCAGCCTTGCCAAGCACATCAAACATATTGATATGGGGGCCGTCTGGTGTTGCGCCGTGGTCAGAAATAAGCACAACAAGGGTTTGGTCTGTAAAGAGCTTAAGCATACGGCCAAGGTAGCGGTCTGCCGCAATATACAGGCGGCGGTGCAGATTCCACGCTTTATCGTACGCTTCCTTGCTGGTGCAGGTGGCAGTGTTCAGTTCTGCCATAAAAACGTGGTAAAAATAGTCTGTGGGGTGGGCGTGGGTAAAAAAAAGATCCCAGTCACCACCACCCAGTAACGATTCAACGGTGTCACCCATCCAATCGTAGTGGTTTTCAATATTCTCAAGCCATGTTACTTCGTCTATCCAACCAAGAGACATACCCGCCATAAGGGTGTTATTGGTGGCGCAGTTATTGCCTTTGTTCATACCCGCGGCTTTTTCCGGTGGGTAGCACCAAAGCTCGCCATCTTCACTAAGGCCGCTGTTCAAAAAAAGCTTAAAGTTTGTGGCGTCATCATCCATGCCCATAAACTTGCCTTTAAAGCGCACCTTTTTGCTGCCACCATCTGCCAGGGGGCAAGTGGCTGTGAAGGCGGGTGTCCATTCACCGGGCTTTACTGTGAAAAATGCGTCTTTAAAGTCTTTGGAGGGAGAAAGGCTGGCGTATTCATAGCCATTGCCAAGGTCGCGCACCAGCCAATACCAAATGGCTTTGCCCGGCTTGGAAAGGGAAAGGTTAAAGGGGATATCTACCGCGCATTCCAAAGCATCGTCGCCCATATCCGGGACATTTTGCCAGCCCTGAGCTTTGACAAACTTCACTTTAGCGCAGGTACCTGGGTAGGTTTCCGTAGAAAACATAATATCATCGCAGAAGGTGTACATGGAAGCCACACCTTCAGGAAGCGGTGTTCCAAGAAGCTGGCTGATCAGGTCTTCATCAAGAAAGCAGCCGGGCGTCATGGATGCGCCACCCACAACTGTGGCACTCGGCACTTTTTTATGCGCGTTGTAGGACATGGGATAGTTAAGAATAACACTCTTTTTGCCCGCTTTTGCGGCAGCTTCCCAAATGGTTTCTGCTTTGCAGTGGTCAAGGTTTAAACAGGTATGGGTATTGGCGTTTTCTGGCGCAGTGCCTGGTATATGACGCCAAAAGTCGCAAATCTGGTTGGTGATAGGCCACGCGCCTGTGGCCATACACGTCCAGTTTGGCGGCGTAATAGTGGGGTAGGGCACCAGACAGTTTTCTGCCACTGTGCCATTGTCAAAAATCTTTTTAAAGTTAGGCAGCACACCCTCATCAATATGCTTACGCACAAGGGGGGTAAGGGCGCAATCAAAGCCAAGCATGGCTACCTTGTTTGCTTTTTTCATGTCTACTCCTTAGGTTATGGAAATATTGCGGACTCGCTCCAGGCCGCAATATTGTAAGATTTAATACAACTATGATGCCTGAAGTTCCGCCATGAATGCCTGAAGTTTTTTCAGAAGCTCCAAGGCTTTTTCCGGGTTTTTATCGGCTATGTTATGCAGTTGGAAGGGATCTTTTTTTCTGTCGTACAGTTCATCACGCGCGGGAACATCCGCTGTGGAGCTGGGGGTGCATGTCCATTGTGCCTCATCATCAAGGTTGGCTTCCGCCTGATAACGGGCCGCCTGTTCGTTAATGGGCGCATTTTGCGGGGGCAGACTTTCTGCAGGTACCATAGCCGCCAAGTGACCCATAGTTTCTTCGCCACCTTGCAGAATACCAGCGCAGCTTTTAGAAATGCTTTCTTCTTCTTCCCGCAGCCAGTGGATAAAACTGTAGTCTTCCGTGATAATAGACCATGAATAGCGGTGGTAACCCGCTATGGCAAAATCGCGCACTTTTTCCTTTTCCCCTGTGCAAAGCGGCAAAAGACTTTTGCCTTGCATGGAAGGGTGTACGCCAATGCCCAGCCAGTCTGTAATGGTGGGGGCTACGTCGCACGATTGCGCAAAACCCTTTACCCGCTTGCCAGCTTCCATACCTGGGGCGCGTATAATAAGGGGTATATGCACCAGCTCTTCATACGGCCAAGGGCGGCATTTACGCATAATGCCATGCCCATGCTCGCCATGCCCCATAGGTTCGCCGTGGTCTGCCGTAAGCAAAATAAGGGTGTTTTCGTACAGGCCGGCCTTACGCACAGCATCTAAAAACTTGCCCACATACGTATCGCATAAGGTTACAAGTTCTGCGTACAGCATACGGATATGGTGCAGCTCTGCTTCCGTAAACATGCTGGCTTCGCCCACAAGGGGCAAAAACATATCCTTGCCCTTGTAGTCTGGGTCATACATAGACTTACGCTCTGGGTCATAAATAGAAGGCGGGTCCCAAGGTTCATGGGGGTCAAAGCTATCTACCCACAAAAAGAAAGACTTTGTCCTGTCGTGGCGCTCAATATACTCAATAGCCGCTTCCATAGTGCGGGCAACGTGCCTGTCTTCATCGCCACGCCAGTATTGGCGCAAACGCAAAAACGCCTCCACTTCATGCAGCATGGAAGGCACACCGCCAAGGTCATTGGGGTTATCAGGGTCCCCTTCTTCAAGCATGTGGTCTTCCACATAGTCACTTACGGCTAAGTGATACAGAGGGTCACATTCATAATAAAACTGGTCTGCCTCATGCCCGTGCAAAAATATGACCTTGTCAAAACTGCGGGAGAAGCCAAACTTAGGTAAGCGCAAAGGCGCGCTGTCATACACCAGGCAAGTGTCAATGGGTCTGCCCCAGCAAAGGTCTGCCACTGTAGTATCTTCATGGCTTAAAGCCTTCCAGCCAATACTAGGCAGGGTGTAGCGGCCTGTGAACATAGCACGGCGCACAGGTATAGTGGGCAAGCCTTCAGAATAGGCGTTTTCAAATAACACGCCTTCGCGCGCAAGCGCATCAATATTAGGGGTTTTTATCCATGTGTTGCCGTAACAGCCCAAATAATTGTGCTGTAAACTGTCTAGCATAATGCCAATAGCATTTTTCCGCATCGCAACCTCCTATCTATTTTAGAAAGCAAATTGCGAAAAACGTGCCACAATTATATTCCATATTAAATAAATATATTATATAAAAAATGCCCCATTTTATCTCTCCGCATATAGTAAGTAGTATCAAAATACGCTATAACTAGTCTCAACATACAGCACAGGAGGCAACATGCCTGAATCCTTTCTTACCTCCACACTCTCTTCCACACTTCTTGCCCTTAGCCAGCATGGCGGCTTAGAAACTTCCATACGCCCCCTTTTCAACTCCTTGCAGGAAAAAATCCCTTTAAATGCCCTGCACCTTTTCCAAATTATGCAGCAGCCTGGCGGACGCCTTTCTTTAGTCATACTTGCGTATGTGGACGAATACGGCACTGAGCGTAAGCACCTGCGCTGCGACCTTGTAGATACATTTACCTCCCCTGTGTTGCGCGAAAAATATTTTTCTCCCACCAGTGACCTGCCTATTATCCACGGTGATCTTTTTTCCGACCCCGTTACTGCCGGTGCCTCGCAAACCCTTTTTCCAGAATATAATTCCTCACTTTCTCTTTTCCTCATCCAAATGGACAAAACCTACTACTTCCTTTGCGCGTTAGCCCGTAAACCCCACGCCTTTACAGAAAAAGACAGTCTGGTTCTCGCAAAACTGCAACAACCATGCGCCATGTTTTGTGAAAAATTCACCACCCGCAACCTGGGCCTGCTTACCCCCACAGACATGACCGTACACCACACCACCAGCCTTTTTTCAGACGATCCCGTGGAAATGCTGCGGGCCTGCAAAGCCATGCCAGAAGTTTTGCGCTTTGCAGAAAAAGCCGCCCAAAGCAAAGCCCCCGTCCTTATTCTTGGGGAAACAGGGGTTGGCAAAGAAGTAGTGGCAGACGCCATACACGCCCTTTCCAGCCGCAAACACGGCCCCTATATTAAAATCAACTGCGGTGCCCTTGCCGAACACCTTGTTGACAGCGAACTTTTTGGCCACGAACGCGGCAGCTTTACAGGCGCCTTCAGAGAAACACAAGGCTACTTTGAACAGGCACACGGCGGCACCCTGCTTTTAGACGAAGTAGGCGACTTGCCCCTGCATACCCAAATACGCCTTCTGCGCGTGCTGGACAGGCGCGAAATACAAAAAGTTGGCGGCGTCATCCATAAAGGGCTGGATATACGCATTATCGCCGCCACAAACGCCAACTTGCCCCAACTTCTTGAAGAAGGCGCTTTCCGCAAAGACCTCTACTTCCGCCTCAGCACCCTTATGGTCTCCATACCCCCCCTGCGTAAAAGACGAGAAGATATACCCGTGCTTATCCGTATGCTCTGGGCCAGTAAATCCAAAGACTATAACCTTGAAACAGCACCCGAAATACCAGAAAGCGAAATGCTCAAACTTCTGCTGTACCCCTGGCCCGGCAATGTGCGCGAACTTAATGCCGTATTAGACAGAACCCTGTTAGATTACACCACCAACCATGTACTGCACTTTTCCCTGCAAGAAGCCCCGCGCGTGTTCCGAGGCGTCGCCAACTTGGAAGCAACAGACCAGACACCCAAAAACTACCCCACCACCCCTTCCCGACATACCAGCCTTATGCCCCTTGACCAAATGCTGGCTGACCATGTGGCAGAAGCGTTGCGCCGCTGCGGCAAAATAAATGGCCCAGGCGGCGCTGCAGAAATGCTGGGCATACACCCCAGCACCCTCCGCGCCAGAATAAAAAAATTGGGGATACGGAGCGCGTTGGGGGAGGGAAAACCCTTTTAGTGTGACAGCACAGATGACGCTCGGCCCCGCGTCCTGCGGGGCACTCGCTCTCGC
>CAZPTC010000002.1:0-29287 GCA_964589455.1 uncultured Desulfovibrionaceae bacterium
CGATACATGGGGCAGTCAAAAATAAGGGCTGTATCAATGGGGCGGCCCCAGCAAAGGTCGGCTATGGTGGTGTCTTCCATTGTCAGGGGCGACCAGCCGGAACGCGGCAGAGTAAAGCGCCCTGTGTGCATGGCACGGCGGCAAGGGATAGTGGGTAAACCTTCTGTATAATAGTTTTCAAACAACACACCTTCACGCGCAAAACGGTCAAAGTTGGGGGTTTTAATCCATTCATTGCCATAGCAGTGCAGATAATTGTACTGGAGGCTGTCAAACATAACAACAATAGCATTTTTCATTATTGTTTCTCCTTTAATCAGTTTTCGTGTTTTTGTGTTGTGTTTATGGCGAATATTCAAAGGCGGGAAAACCCTGTTTGTCTTACGCTTAGAGCAAAAACATTGACAAGGGCGTTAAATCCCGTATGCTTTTCTCTAGCATTTTTCGAGCCAGAATAAACATACTGATATAACATAAATATTTTTCCATATTCACTCAAAAAAGCACGAAATTTATAGATTACCACGAAAATTATCCATAAGGAGCAAGGCTTGCGCGCAGAAAAAAATAAGGAAAAAATACGCCGTGATCTTGTTGCCACTATGACAACAGAGTCTCTTAAAGCCACCTTGCGGCTTTTAGCCAGGTATTTGTCTGCCTTTGGCAAGGTAGAAGCCATACGCTGCTACCTGTACCACATGCCAGATGGTATGTACTTGGGGCTGGAAGATATCCGCATGGGGGATACTGACACGAGCGCGCAAGGCTCTGCTGCGCCAGCGTATGATTCTGACTTGCCAGATTTTTTGGCCAATGTGCGCCCCACAAAACCCGGGGAATATATTCTGCTGGATAACAGGAATATACCGCCCTATTACCACATGGAAAACTGCCAGTATGTAATACGGCATGAGCTTTTTAAAACTGGGGATACTGCGTGTTTTCTTGGCATCATAACAAACGATGTAGCCATTTGCGACCCGGCAGTGAGTGAATGGCTCAGCCAATGCACAGACCTTATGGGCGAAGTGCTGAAGTCTACCATAAATTTCCCAGAATTATTTTCTGGCAGCAATTTTGCAGATTCGCTAAGTTACTTAAAGGTCTGCCCTTCTTTGCATAATGTTGTTTGGCAAATTGAGCGTGTGGCGCCCACAAAGGCCAATGTTTTAATACACGGAGAAACAGGTGTTGGGAAAGAAGTAGTGGCAGAAAGCATACACCAGCTTTCTGCATTTCGCAGCGGGCCCTTTATATCTGTTAACTGCGGTTCCATACCCATTGGCCTTGCAGACAGTATTTTGTTTGGCCATGAAAAAGGCGCTTTTACAGGCGCAGTAAACAGAAGCACCGGGCTTTTTGAACAGGCGCAAAATGGCACCCTTTTTTTAGATGAAATAGGGGAATTACCACTGGATTTTCAGGTAAAACTTTTGCGCGCCATAGAGCGCCGCACTATACAGCGCGTGGGCGGCATGCACACTATCCCCATTAACACCCGCATAGTAGCGGCCACGCACCGGAATCTGGAAGAGATGGTGGAGCAAGGCACCTTCAGGGCAGACCTGCTGTACAGGATAAACTGTTTTGTCATATCTGTACCCCCTCTGCGGGAGCGTGCTTCTGACATTTTGCCCCTCTTGCACCATTTTCTTGCCCAAAAAGCAACGGAATATGGCTTTGCGCATATCCCCGCCTTAGACCGCACTGAGCAGGAAAAACTTTTCCACTACCCCTGGCCTGGGAATGTGCGGGAACTGCAAAATGTACTGGACCGCGCGTTTATTCGCCTTTTAGGTATGCCCCCAAACAGCCCATTGCGCATTGACATGCCCTCTGCCCAGCGAAACGTGGAAATAAAAAAAGGTAATTACCATACAGAAAATAACGAAATATCCTTCCAGCAAGTATACCCATTGGAAACAATAACCAATGCGTATATCCGCTTTATTATGCACAGAACAGACGGGAAAATATACGGACCAAATGGGGCAGCCGCACTTTTGCACATTCACCCTAATACCCTGCGCAGCCGCCTGCAAAAACTGGGCATCCCCTTTTCCAAACAAGCACCTGACGAAGAAGAACATACAAAAAGTAAAAAATAAGCGCAGAAAAAAACTTACCAAGCGCAAATAATGCAAAGCGCAACATAGAAGTGCATTTTGCATCATATTCCCTTATCTCTAATTTGTAATATACTGAAAATACGCATTAAAAATGTGGTATGGGTTTTGCACTACAGTTCAAAAAACATTTGCACATGCATGAAACAAGGAGACTGGTATGGCAAATTCATCTGATTGGACGGAGGCAACAAATCCCCGTGACTGGAATGCATCTGAACGTAAAAACAGAAAACCCGTAAAAAATGTTATTATGATTATGCTGGACACCTTGCAACATAATTATCTTGGCTGCTACGGCAATGACTGGTTCCCCATGCCAAAAGGCGCCCCAGCCGTTACACCAAATATAGACAGGTTTGCAAAAGAAGCCACTTTATTTGAAAACATGTATATTGAAGGCTTGCCCACCATTCCCTGCCGCCGCGCCATGATGACAGGCCGCTACACCTTGCACGCAAAAGGCTGGGGGCCTCTGGACCCGGAAGACACCACAGTTGCAGATATGCTGTGGGGGCGCGGCATCCACACAGGCCTTATTTTTGATACCCCGCCCATGCGCCTGCCAAAGTTTGGCTACCAGCGCGGCTTTTACGATGTTATTTATGGGCAGCACGGGCATGAGCTGGACCACGAATACTACCGCAATGTCCCCCTTACCAAAGACCTGCATGTAGACGATTATCTGGAAGAAAACTGCGTGCAGTCCGCCCTTGCCCACCCGGTAGACGAGCGCTATGTTGACCAGACCCGCCAGGAAATTGATGCGTACCTGCGTTTACGCCAAAACTGGAAAGACGATAATGACCACCACATTGCCCACCTTGTAAAAAAGGCCATTAAATGGCTTGAAGAACGGGATCGCACATTCCCCTTTATGTTATGGATAGATTCCTTTGACCCCCATGAACCTTGGGAATCTGACTGCGTATGGAAAAACGAACCCTGCATGTATGACCCGGATTACAAAGGCAAACACCAGTTTTCGCCTATTTTTGGCATGGCTTCTCACTACACAGAAGAACAACTGCACCATATCCGCATGTTATATGCCACAAAAGTACACGCAGTAGACAAATATGTGGGCATATTGCTGGATGCAATAAAGCAGCTTGGCCTGTGGGATAATACCATGATTATTCTTACAACAGACCACGGCCAGCCACTTGGAAATGGCATGCACGGGCACGGCCTTGTGCGTAAAGTGCGCCCGCTTCCTTATGAAGAATTGGTGCACGGCCCCCTTATTATCCATTTGCCTGGTGCAGAAGCGGCTGGCAAAAGAATTAAGTCCTTTGTACAGTCTTGCGATATTGCGCCCACTATTCTTGACTTTATGGGGGCGCTGGAACAAAATGCTTCTGTATACGGGGATTATGATTTAACACAAGACATAAAACCCGGCGAAATGCACGGCGCAAGCCTGTTACCCCTTATAACAGGCGAAAAGGAAAAAATACGTAATTTTGCTATTGCAGGGTATTTTAATTACTCATGGTCATACATTACAGAAGACTACAGCTATATACACTGGCTGCATAAGAGAGACCTGGAAACCAAGGAAGAAAACGACGAATACTCTACCATAGTCTTCAATTTTGGCTCTGATGCACAAAAAGAGTTAACGCAAAAGCAGGAAAAAGAAAAACCTGCCATGTGGTCTTGCACACCCGGGAATACAGAAGTGCCGGATCAGGATGAATTGTATGACCGCCGCAAAGACAGATTCCAACTTGTCAATATTATTAAAGATAAACCCGCAGTTGCCCAGCAAATGCTGGAAGACTTAAAGTCCTTTATGGGCACACTGAAACGCCTTGGGTAAGCCTTAGGCTTACAAAGGCAATGGCTTTTGCACAAGGGTATACCCAAACAGCATGGGTATGCCCTTGCGCTGCCTGTATGTATGGGGGGTACACAATGCGCATCCGCTTATTGGGCTTTTCGCAAAAGCAATTAGATCATGCAGAAAAGCTGCTTTACTGGACACAGAAAAAAATGGGGCAGGACTGGCGCGTGGCCACAGTTTCTGAACGGCTGGAAGTAGCCCGCTGTGGTGTACCTAAAGATACTGTAGCCCTTGAGGTGGAAGGGAAAATTGTGTACATGGGGCCAGTAGCCACAGAGGAAGAAGTGGATTTTCTTGTGCAAAATCTTATTGAGCAGACACGGCAGATAGAGCAAAGGCGCTTAGAAAAAACTCGTTTAGAAAAAAGCATGGAATAAGCGCTGCGTTCCTTTACCTACTTTTTTTCCTCTACTTTTCACACGCTACTTTTTATGCTCCATGCTTTTGGCTCTACTTTTCTGGCTCTGCCAGTTCTATGCCCATTTTGCGGAGTTTTCTGTACAACGTGGTGCGGTGTATGCCAAGCAGATCTGCCGCGCCGCCCGGCCCTGCTACTCTGCCCCCTGTGTGCGCCAAGGCATTGTTAATATGGGTATCAATAACTTCTTCTAAAGGCGCAAATACGTGGGGTGTACGCGCTTTGGGGGTGTACGCAGAGCCTGAAGAACCCAAAGAATACGCGCCTTCTTTTTTTCCTCTATCAGGCTGGTTACCTTGTGTATTTTCTGCAAAAACCTGCGGCATAAAGGAAAAACCTTTTTGCCCCTTTGCCCTGTAATCTACCAGACTGGATTCTACCATATGCTCCAATTCCCGCACATTGCCAGACCACGGGTATTGGCGCAAAAGGTCTAAGTCTACTTTTGTGACAAGGGGTATTTGGCCTAGTTGCAATTTGCAGCATTTTTCGTGCAAAAAGTGGCTTACAAGCACGGGTAAATCGTCTTGTCTTTCCCTAAGCGGCGGGATAGCAATAGTGTAGATGTGCAGCCTGTAAAACAAATCTTCACGAAAAAGTTTTTCTGCCACCATTTGCTTTAAATCCCGGTTTGTGGCGGCTATAATGCGTATATCAAGGTCAATAAGCCTTGCACTGCCAAGCCTTTGCACCTGCAATTTATCCAGCACACGCAAAAGCCTTGCTTGTATAGAAAGTGGCAAGTCCCCTATTTCATCTAAAAAAAGCGTGCCACCCTGCGCCTGCTCAAAAAAACCCTTGCTTGCCGTAATGGCCCCTGTAAAAGCCCCACGCTCATGCCCAAAAAGCAGGCCATCAATAAGGCTTTCTGGAAAAGCACCGCAATTTACCGCAACAAAAGGGCCATTTCTTCTGCCAGATAATTCATGTATCACCTCTGCCATAAGGCCCTTGCCTGTGCCTGTTTCCCCTGTAAGCAAAACAGTGGTATCTGCAAGGGCAACACTGCGGGCTTTTTTAAGAATATACCCCATATTGGGGCATTGTTCCATAAGCCTTAGTGTAGACGCTGAAGATTCGCTGTGGCGGCGATGCATCTGGTCAAAAAGGGAGCTGCTTAACGCGTCTCTTAAGTCCTGGCAATACAGGCTCATGTATTGCACATCTTCTTCTTTAAAAACATCCGACATATCTGCGTATATATGCAGGCAGGCGTATTGCCTGTTTTTAGAACACAAAGGTATATACAGGCTGGCTTTATGTACTTTGTAGGGTTCCATAAAGGGTGGCATAGTTTCTAAAGGAGGCAGGGCATTATGTATAATAATACTGTCTGCATGTTCTTCTAAAGTAGATTCCCAGGCATTTCCTTTGCTGGCATCTTCCAAACGCACCACATGCCCTTGTACACGCCCTTTAAAAGTGCCTAAAGAGGCAAGCTGCCACGATAAACCTTCTGCATAGTCAAGCACAACACACTGTAACTTGGTAACAGGCGCAAACTGGCAAAAATGGGCATACAAAAATCCCAAGGCCCCTTCCAGCCCCACCTGCATATAAATATGCGCGGCCCTTTGGCTTATATCGCGCGGGGTTAAGTCTTCATTACATACATACGGGTTTTCTACTTCGTGAAAAGAATTTGCTTCCATACGCACTTCCTTTCCAGAGCATGTACCAGACAAGCCTTTATGTTGCAATATGCATCTCACACGCGAAGCATGTTGTGTCTTCCCTGCCAAGCGGGCTTAAGCTGGTAAAAGACTATGCCTTGCCCATTACACGCTCTTCTTTATAGGCTTTTCCGGGCCTGCCCCTTTTTCTTGCTTTTTCTTCGCCCATTTTTTTCAGCCGCGCACGCAGGGTATTGGGGTGTATGCCCAGTATGGCAGAGGCAGAACCCGGCCCGGTTAGCTTTCCTTCTGCATATTGCAGCACATAAGCCATATAGCGGTCTGCCAGTTCTTCTAAAGGGGGAAGCTCTGCAAACAAAGTTTCCAGATCATGCGGCTGCGGGGTGGGGGCTGTTTCCAGCGCAAAAACCAAGTGCTTAATATGGTTGTATGTATCGGCAGAAAGCAAGAGCGAGCGCTCTAAAATATGCAGTAATTCCCGCACATTTCCCGGAAATGGATAGGCAAGTAGTTTTTGCATTTCTGCCTGGGTAACCTGCGGAACATCCACAAGGCCAAATGCCTTGGTTTTTGTTTGCAAAAAATAATTCACCAAAAGGGGTATATCGTGCTGGCGCTGGCGTAAAGGCGGAATATGGATAGGGAAATGGCTTATGCGGTAATATAAATCTTCCCTGAATGTCCCTTCCTGTATGGCCCTTTTTAAATCCTTATTGGTAGCTGCAAGCAGGCGAAAATCTACTTTTTTTGTTTTTTCAGAGCCAATACGCTGTATTTCATGGGTTTCTAAAACACGCAAGAGGCGAATTTGCGCCTGGAGCGATAAATCCCCAATTTCATCTAAAAACAAGGTACCATTGCTTGCCTGCTCAAAAAAACCTGCATGGCTCTGCATGGCACCTGTAAAGGCCCCTTTTTCATAGCCAAAAAAACTGCCCTCAATAAGGGTTTCTGGCACAGCGCCACAATTTACTTTGACAAAGGGGCCTTGGGCGCGTTTAGAAAGTTCGCGTATAAGCTCTGCCAGCACATCTTTGCCCACACCTGTTTCCCCGGTAATAAGCACAGAAATATCGGTTTGCGCTATTTTTTCTGCCATTTCCACCACATGGCTTAAATCGCGCGAAATTTTAAGCAGTTCAGTTGCAGAAGAAATATACGGGGGAAATTCAACAGGGTATGTGCCATCCCCTTCCTCTGTATTTTTTTCTACCTCTTTGGCAAATGCACGGGTAAGCCGGAACAAAACCTCTGCAGTTGCACGAGAATAGGCATTATCTTCATACGTCATAAGAGCAACGGAATATATATACGCATTTTTCTCAAATAACGTCACAGAAAGCATAGAGTGGTAGCGCGCGTGGTAGGCCTGCATCACAAACGCAGTGCCATCCCCTTCGCTGGAATTATCCAGCAAAAATGCATCTGTTTTGTCAGGGTGTACAAAACAAAAGCTATCTACTTTATTGGGTCTTACAAGCGCAGTTTCTACATAAGGCTGGTAGTTTTTTTCTCTGTCAATATTGGCCAGCTCATTATGGGCCTGGGTAATAAGATGGGTAGTGGAATATATAATGCGGTCAACAGGAACAATGCTGGAAAACACCATTTGTAAAAACGCCAAAGCATTGGTCATACCCAGGTTACAATACTGCGCACAAAGGGCGGCTTCCAGAATAGGGGTTTCCTGCTGCTCCATACATATTCTCCTTCCTTAATTAACTATAAAATAGATATTTTATTTTGTAAATACTTAATTATTCACCAATAAACTAGCTTCACACTATAAAAAATAATGATAATTCAAATTGTTATATTTGGCATACTCCTTGCTATATATTAGGCAAAAAGGAGTTCTCCATGCAAAAAAATGCAATAGTACTGATGTTTGACAGCCTCCAGTGGAATTACGTGGGGGCGTATGGTAACACGTGGATAAAAACACCTAATATGGACCGCCTTGCGCGCGAAGGCGTACTTTTTGAAAATGCCTATATTGAAGGTCTGCCCACTGTGCCATGCCGCCGAGCCATGCACACTGGCCGTTACACCCTGCCCTTTGGCGGCTGGCAGCCGCTTTCTATGGAAGATACAACCATAGCAGACTTATGCTGGGGTCGCCCCATTGACACAGCCCTTATTTTTGACTGCCCCATGTACCGCCTGCCCAAGTTTGGCTATACACGCGGCTTTGATAAAGTATGGTTTACACACGGGCATGAATCTGACCATATGTTCTATGAAGAAGACCCCTTGTACCACTACAAAGTGGAAGATTATTTTGAAGACCACGTTGTGGCAGATATTATCCGCACAAAAGGCGACAAAGGCATTGCGGCCCACATGCGTGAAACAGAATGCTATTTGAAAGAGCGCCAGCACTTTGGCACAACAGAAGATGACCACTATGTGGCCATTACAGTAAAAAAAGCCATTGAATACTTAGAACAGGCTGACCGCAACAAGCAGTTCTTTTTGTGGATAGACAGCTTTGACCCGCACGAGCCTTGGGATCCACCATCTGTATGGAATGACTTCCCTTGCCCTTACGACCCGGATTACAAAGGTAAAGACCAAATTAACCCCGTAAGCGCAGAAGAAAATGGCAAACTGCTTATGACAGAGCCAGAGCTTAACCACATACGCATGCTGTATGCTGAAAGCATTACTGTGTGCGACAAGTGGCTTGGCGAGCTTATGAAAGCCATGCGCCGACTTGGCCTTGAAGAAAACACCCTGCTGTTTATGGTTTCTGACCACGGCGAACCCCTTGGTAATGGCGAACACGGCCACGGTATTATCCGTAAGTGCCGCCCTTGGCCGTATGAAGAACTTGTACACGTACCCTTTATTTTGCGTGCGCCTGGGCTGCCTGCCGGTAAGCGCGTAAAAGGCTTTGTGCAGTCTTGCGACGTGGCACCAACAGTGTGCGACTGGCTTGGGATTGGCGTACACCCAGACATGCAGGGCAAAAGCCTGTTGCCCCTTGCCCGTGGCGAAGTGAACAGCGTACGGGACTACGCTGTTTGTGGCTACAACAAATACTCCTGGGCCCTTATTATGGAAGACTGGTCATTCATCCACTGGTTACAGCCAGATGAAAATAATGATGTAATGATGCAAAAATTCTTTGTTGACCCAGTTGAAAAAGCCTCTTCTGCGCTGAAAGCGGTTGGTGGGAAGAGCTTCTGCGACATTTTGGATGCTGAGCGCAAAGAAGCCCAAGAAGCAGACGTTGTTTCTGATATCCAGGCAAAGTATAAAGAAGAAGCTTCTCTTGATGGTGCAGCGCAATGGACATGCACCCCCACTTCAGAAACAACAGTGCCTGCTGTGGACGAACTGTATGACCGCAGAAAAGACCAGTTCCAGCTCCACAATGTCATAACACAATACCCTGATAAGGCGAAGGAAATGTTCCAGCGCCTTCAAACAATTATGGCCGACTTGCGCGCAAGTTAGGCCTTTTACACGCGGCACAGGCCAAAAATTTTCTGCTCCCGCGCATTCTTTTTAGTGGTATGGAGAATGCATGGGGAAAAGAAACTCTTTAGGCCTGTGCCTCAGTATTCTTTCTTTCCGTGTTCAGCGCGGGTTTCTTAAAACAGCACACACCTGCCAAAAAATCACATCAAACAAATTTACATTGTGGCGAGAGGAATTTTTCTTTTGCCATATGTTTATTGTAGTCACTTTACATCATGGAAATGAACCTTAAACCGTGGAGAAGTGTATGAAGCGATTTTTAAGTACCCTAGCTCTGACCTTTATGTTGGTTTTTAGTACTACCCTGGTCTATGCAGCAGAGTATGAACTTGTGTTCCAAAGTACATTGCCAGAACAGAATCCAGGCAATGCTGTTTTGCGTGACTGGATAAAAGAAGTAGAAGGACTTTCTGGTGGGCGCCTTGCCATTAAACTTGTCACAAACTCTGCCATCACACGTATAGAGGGGGCATATAAAGGTTTGCTTGGTGGTGCTGTGGATATGACGTTATTTTCCACCCCTTTTACCCCAGCAGAACTTGCGTACGCCAATGCTATTTCTTTTCCCTGTATAACAAACAACGCCGTACACGCTACAAATATACTATGGCGCTTATACGCCGAGCAGGAAAAGTTTAAAAAAGAACTGGATACGGTAAAAGTGTTAGCCATGTGGGGAACTGACCGCGATGCTTTTATTTCTGTAAAAAGCCCTATCCTCACTCCAGAAGACTTTAAGGGAAAACGCTTTTTGGTTTTGGCGCCAGGCACTATGGCAGACATAGCAAATGGGCAAGGAGGCAGTGCTGTCCAGGTAGGCGTGTCTGACTTATACATTGGCCTTCAGCGTGGCATGGGTGAAGCCCTTAACCTTGCTGTCCCAACCATTCGCGCGTTAAAACTGGAAGAAGTAGCCAAGTATATTGTTGTGTTCCCCGTTTCTGCCAGTGCTAATTTTCTTGGTATGAACCAAGAAGTTTTTAATGAATTACCCGCTGACCTTCAGGAAATTATTGTCAGCACATCCGGTAAAAAACTTTCCTATAAAGTTGCCAGCACATTACAGAGTATAGCTGACACTGACCTTGAAAAATGCCGGGCAGACGGCGTTGAAGTTATTTTTTTGGATGAAGCCCAAAGCAAAGCCATGCGGGAGATGGTTGTTCCCTACGGATTGGAGTCTTTACGCAAAATTTACGGCCGGACATACCTTGCCCCTGATTTTGACGCATGGTACCAAACTGTAAAGAGTACTGCGGAAACAACCCCAAATGTCATGCCAGAGAATCTTTAGAGCATATCCGAAACTTATCGCAACAAGTTACGATAATTTTCAAAAGACACGCTTGCTTCGTCGTGACGGCGAAAATAAATTTCGTCTACTCCTCGCAGCGGGCGTCTGCTCCCACAGCCGCCAGAGCATTTCGCGTTTATTAACGGAAATGCTCTAGATAGTAAACCCAACAAAACGCATCGACAATTTTGCCGATGCGTTACTTTCTACAGCATGGAGGCTTGATGACTAATCCGCACTATATAACGCAACGCCAGGAAGAACTTCTTGGTCAAGGTGCTGTTTCTACCCCTTTTGCTATAGAGCGTGGCTTTAATGCAATAATGCAAGCAAGTATGTATATTTCCGCTTTTGTACTTATTGCGCTCATTTTTCCTATTACAATAGATGTTATTTTACGCACTGCCTTTAATACTTCTGTTTATGGCCTGCTGGATTTAGAAAGTATGGGCCTTATTCTTATTGGTTTTCTTGCTATTGGTAATGCCACTGTTTACAGGCGTAACATACAAGTAGATATTGTATTCAATATTTTTTCCACAAATAACAAACTAAGAATGATTATTTTTGGGCAGCTTGTTGTCATTTTTTTTGCAATACTGCTTACCTGGTACACTTTTCTGGCAGCAAAAGACGAGGCTGCGTATTTTGCTTCCTACTCACTTCCCATCAGAACATTTGTCTATATTACAAGCCTTGGCCTTTTAGCTATGGGTATTGCCGCTTCTTTTCAACTTTTTCATAGCATTAAGGAGCGCATACAATCTAAAGACTTTTTGGGCATACTACTTGTGCTTGCACTTTTTGGCATTCTCATTGCTGCCCCGTTTTTATATAAAGCCTGCGGTGTAAAAATTTCCACACTGGCTATTGGCGGCATTGGCTTTTTACTTGTTTTTGTCCTACTTATGCTGCGCGTGCCACTTGGTATGGCAATGGGCTTTATGGGGCTTATTGGTATGTTTGCCCTTATGCGCTCTACAAGTGCAGTAGGCATAACAGTGGGTATGGTGCCATACAGGCAGTGTTCCGAATTTATTTTTCTGGCATTGCCAATGTTTATGCTTATGGGCGAACTTATTGCCCTTGCCGGCTTAAGCACAGACCTTTTTAACTGCGCCCAAAAATGGCTTGGCAGACTTCCTGGTGGCCTAGCTGTTGCCGGTATTGGCGGTTGCGCTGGCTTTGGCGCAGTTTGCGGCGACTCTATGGCAACAGTGGCAACCATGACATCCGTGGCTTTACCCCCCATGCGCCAAAAAGGATATGACCTTTCCCTTGCAACAGGGGCGCTTGCCGCTGGTGGCACACTTGGCATTCTTATTCCGCCAAGCACAGGCTTTATTATTTACTCCTTGCTTACAGAAGTTTCTGTTGGCAAGCTGTTTACTGCCGGTATTTTGCCAGGTATTGTACTGACACTTATTTTCATGGCTATAGTAATGATACAGGTGAAGCTGCACCCCCACTATGCCCCGTCCAGTGAAAAAATACCGTTTATAGAAAAACTTGTGTCACTTAAAGGCCTTATTCCGATTATTTTTCTTTTTGTCGTTGTTGTGGGCGGTATTATGACAGGCACCTTTTCCCCCGGAGAAGGTGGTGCTATTGGCGCGTTTATTGCCTTATGTGTTGCGTTGCTGCGCGGTAAGGTTACCCCTAAGTCTCTTTTCACAGCAGTAGTGCGCGCCGCCAATATGTGTGGGGCTATATTTGTGTTGCTGGTGGGTGTGTTTATTTTTGGCGTGTTCCTTACCACTTCCCACTTGCCTGCTCTTCTTGCAGAATTTATTGTAGGGATTGAAGCTAATCGCTATGTTGTGCTTTTTGCCATTTTGGGTATTTATATACTGCTTGGCTTTGTTATGAATGTACAACCCATGATGATGCTGACGCTGCCTTCTCTCTTTCCGACTATTATAGCTTTAGGCTTTGATGGAGTATGGTTTGGCGTACTCACCGTTATTGTAATGGAAATGGGCCTTATAACCCCTCCTATAGGGCTTAATGTCTTTACGTTATCTGCGGCTGCACCAGATATTCCTGTATCCACTATCTTTAAGGGGGTTATGCCATTCTTTGTTGGCATGTGTATATGCGTGCTGCTTATTGTGCTTTTCCCACAAATTGCCCTGGTGCTTGTTAATTAGGGCTAAGTGAAAAACGTGGTTTTTTAATCGGTTACACAGACAAAAAACCTTGCCAGAGTATTTCCGCTCAACACGGGAAATGCTCTGGCAAGGGACGTTAAGAAACCCTAACCCATAAATTTTACCAGGTTTTTTATTCTTAATCCCTCCTTAGCGGATAAAGTTTGTCATAATGCCGGGTTCCCTCTTGGGTAATGCAATACCTGCCTTCTGCCCGGCTTCCTTACATTTAAGAAAATAGGCCATATTACGGGCTAAGGTGCGCATGGTTTGCAGGCCTTCAGCGTCTTGCTTTACTTCATCTGCATTGGCGCCATGCACCATATTCCAATACTGCGAAGAAATAACAGGCATTTGCAACAGCGTGAAATACTTATTAAGCTGGTCAAATGTAGCTGTGGTGCCTGCACGTCTGGCAGATACAACGGCTGCTGCCGGCTTCAGGTAAAAAATATCGTGTCCGCCATTCATGGCCGCGTAAAATGCCCGATCCATAAAAGAGGTAATGGCACCGCCTGCGGCTGCCCAGTGGACAGGAGAGCCAAAAATATAGCCGTCAAATTTGTCTGCTATTGCAATAAATTCATTCACCGTGTCATTGAATACACATTTCCCCAGGGTAGCGCACTTTCTGCAGGCAATGCACCCTGCAAGCGGTTTAATACCAATCCAGAATATTTCTGCCCCTACGCCTTCCTGCTCCAATGTGTTTTTTACTTCCGACAATGCGGTGTATGTGCAACCATGTTCATGCGGGCTACCGTTAACCAATAATACCTTCATAACAGCCTCTTTGTTTATAGGTGTGTTTTCTTTCTTGTAGCATAAAAGCGCAACCTGTGCTATATGTTAGTTTGCAGATTTTTCCCAAACACGTATGGCACACCCGGCCCTTTGCACCATGCCATTACTTCTTGTAACCAAGCCCTGTAAGCCATTCCTGCACTTGCTGCTGTGCTTGCTCCATATCACTTCTGTAAATAGTAAAACCATTTTCTATAACTTGCGCTTGTGGCTGTAAGTTTGCAATAGTGCGTATGGTGTTGGAAAATCTGCTTCCACCATGTGTATTAAAGGGGATAATGGTTTTGCCGGAAAGGTCATAGCTTTCAATAAAAGTATACATAATCATGGGCATATCGGCCCACCAGTTTGGGTAGCCAATAAAAATTGTGGTATAGGCGTCCATATTTTCAACTTTTCCCGCAACAGCGGGTCTGGCATTGGTGTTTTGCTCCTCTTTGGCTAAGTCTACCAATGCGCGGTGATCAGTTGTGTAGGGGGTGAGCGGCTCTATACGGAATATATCCCCGCCCGTCATTTCCTGTATAAGATTTGCAATATATTGTGTATTCCCCAGAACTTCGCCGTTAATCACAACCGTGCTGTTTTCTTCCTCAGGTGTCATCCCTGTGGGATTACTGGTTTCTGGCATGGAAAAATAGACAATAAGTATTTTTTCTTCCTTCCCATCTGTTGCCCAGGAAAAATGGGGCAAAACTGTAAGGGCAAAAAGGCCCAGCATGGCAGGTATGAGTACCCGCTTTAACGCGCGGCTGAAAGAATTGTAGTGCTTAGTATCCATAGTATGGACTCCTTTTTGTTTTATAGAAGTATCCGGAATGCTGTTTCCGTTAATGGAACCATAGGGAGTATCTGGCAGAGTGGCTATATCCAATTCGCGCTGTTCTTTGCCTGATCCGCTCATGGCATACCCATATAGATGCAAAAAGCAGATGCACATATGCATCCGCTTGAATATGCGCAAAAAATAATGCAGCGCACTACACTACTTTTGCCATTATGCCATAAGCGTTTTTTGCGTTACATCTCGGCGGGGCGGGGCTCCAAACTGGCGCTTATATTCTCTGTTAAACTGCGAACCACTTTCATAGCCAACCATAAGGGCGGCCGTGCCGGCGTCCTTTCCCTCTACCAGCATCAGGCGTTCCGCTTCATACAGGCGCAGACGTTTTTGGAATTGCAAAGGGCTAAGGCTTGTTACCTGCCTGAAATGCCTGTGAAAGGTTGAGGGCGCCATATTTACCTGCTGGGCAAGTTGTTCAATATGCAAAGGCGCAACATAGTTTTCCCGTAACCAGGAAATAGCGCGGGCAACCCGGCTGGCTTGTGTGCCGCTTGCGCAAAATAACCGCAGGCAATTCCCCTGCTTGCCAGTAAGCAAATGAAAATGGATTTCACGAAGAATCATGGGTGCCAAAATGGGTATGCGTGAAGGGGTATCCAGTAAATCTACAAGACGCACAAATGCATCCAGCAGCTCTTCACTCACTTCAGAAATGACCACCGGGTTTTCTGTTTTCTCTTGCTGCGTGACTATTGAAGGCATTTCTGTTAGCAACTGGGTGATAATATGCCTGTCCAGCTTGACAGATAAAGAAAGAAAAGGATCTTGCGGCGAAGCTTGCGTGATATGGAACACACCCGGCATATCCACACCCACAACCATGCAATGCAGCTTCCCATAGTTGGCTTCCATATTGCCAATAATGGAGCGCTTAAACCCTTGCACAACCAATGCCACAATGGGGTAATAAAAACATTTTGCGTCAGAAGTTTCTTCATCATAACGGCTTAATGCCATGCCATTAATAGCTGTTTCCAGCCTGGACTGCGCAGGAAGCCATTTCAGCAGTGTATTTTTAAGAATAGTATTACGCTCTTCCAGTCCCATTTTTTCTGCCCTACATTAATCTCCAGAAAATATGCAATGTGTATGGGTGTATGCGTTATATGGTAGCGAGTTTTTGGCTGCATGTCCAGCATCACGGGCTTCAATAGCTAGAGCATTTCCGCTGGTAAACGCAAAATGCTCTGACTGCAGAGACATGCGCCGCTGCAAGGAGCATGCGAAATTGGAAACTACCATAACATATCGCGATAATTTTCAGATATGCTCTGTGGCATTGGCGGCAAAATATGGCATCAACCCTATACCTGTAGACAACTAGAAAAAAAGTATATACTAAATGCTTATCTATATGCCCCGAAATACAGGCACGATAACATGGAGCATACCAATGGCCTTTACACCAAAATTCAAAACTCCCGCTGTATTTGCTGTGGTGGAACACGGCCCTTTTCCCAACAAAAAAAGCCAGCGCTGCGCCTTAAGCGGCGTCACAGTCGAATACGGCGATCTGGCGTATATGGTGAAGCTCAAAGACTATAATGATGCCGAGCGCCTTTACGTTTCAGAGAATGCGGCTCTGCAAGACGAAGGTTTCCGGGTGTCTGTTGAAAACCTGGCCAAAAGGACTATTCCTGCCACATTGATGTTTTATAGTAACCGTAACCTCCTAGAAATACTTGACCCTGACTGGATAGAGTACCAGCATATTACCAGTAAACGCAAGCTAATGCGACGCTTTCAGGAGCAGCCTTCAGGTAAAAAGCAGCAAGAGATGCTCTCTTACTACCCAACACTGCTTGGCTCTATGTCACTGGATGATATCCGTGCGGAGTTGGATAAACCCGAGCCACCCCTGCGTGAGCAACTTACAGGTGACGCTCTCTGGGATACCATTTGGGATACGGTGCAGAAGCTGAAAGACGAACCGAATACATTCCATCGTTCGCAAATTTGGAAAATATTCGGCGCGCTGGTCATGTGTGAGCTGCATCAGCGCCTGTTGGAAAGCTACGCGGAACTCATGCCTGAATTTAAAGTCATGCTTGCCTGTTCCGATAACCATGCTTTTGTGTACCTGGCCGAAGAAAGCGGCCTCTTGCCCGGCTGGAGCGCCATACACGCGCTGATCGGCAAGGCGCGCATTGCTCTGGACGACATGCTGGCTTTTGCCGCATGGGGCAAGGCAAATCCGGATGCTCTTACCCTGTTATGGAAAACACATGCCATGTTCGGCATTCTCAGTTTTTCCATTGCCAGCCCTATTGGTTACTCCGAGATGCTGAAATACGGCCATAGCGCCTATCTGCTTTTCTTGTATACGGCAAGGCCGGATCTGTGCCCCATGCTTGGGGCGCTGGTGCCGGAGGATCCCTACAAACAGGGAGAAGCCTTGAAAAAAACATTTCATGGGTTCGTAGACAGCCAGGTTTACCAGTACCCCTACCTGTACAGGGCAAAGGTCTTTGCGTGCTTGCTTGCTGGCGATGCTGCGGAGGCAAGGCGCATGGTCGGCCTTATGCGCGAACATGTGAATTATTATTACCACGGAGACCCGGCAGGATTCATAAATGCCACAGAAAAAATGGCCGAGCAGTATATCAAAAAATACCTGACCAAACGGGTATTGTGAAACTACCGAAGATACTTACCGAACCAGCCCAGCATCCGGCGAGCTATTTCTGCGAGCTCGGTGCTGCGTGGCCTGCGGCTTCCTGATCTACCTTTGGAGGCTTTTGTTTTAAACACTAATGGGCTGGTAACCCTTCTCTCGCATGGCAAAAATGCAGGAGGAGCTACCAGCATTTTTGCCATGTTTGAGGAGTATGGGTAAGGCAGTGCCTTTTATGGTATCTTAAACAGCAACTGGCTATTCCAATTTTTCACGCGGCTCGGCAGCCAACGTGTATACCTTTTCTATCCAGGCATCTACATTTGGCATTTTAGCTTTGTTCAAGATGGTTTTCCACCAATCCATGGCAGGGCCGGTAAGAACCGCTTGCTTAAATGGCTCGCGCTGTTCATCCGTAAGCATAGTGATGGGAATACCTTCTTTTTCAAATTCTGCCATGTCACTGTACACAACATCGTGCAGAGCCTTTGTAAGCTTATAACTTAGCGCATAGCCTGTGCTTTCTTCAAGAATTTTCTGCAAATCTTCTGGCAAGCTCGCGTACACATCTTTATTTATTGCAATAATGCTGGGGTTATTGGCTGTATAGAAAAGCGTAACACCTTTTGCCAGTTCCTGCAGTTTTAAAGGCCGCGCATTGGGGAATTGGAAAAACACATAGTCGCCCATTCCTCGTTGCAGCCCAACATAGGTATCTGTAACACCTACTAATAATGGATTTCCACCCCAGGCTTTAACTTGCTCTGCGGCAAAGTCAGGGCTCCAAACAATAACCCGTTGTCCTTTTATTTCCTCAGGAGAGAGAACTTGTTTTTTTGTGGATAAAATGGCGTCATGCCCGGAATTAGTGACCGCCAGAAACTTTACATCTCTGTTCAGCTCTTCTTTGAGTTCTGGGAATGTTTCATACGCCTTAAAGAAGAACGTAAGGCTGTCCAGAGCGGAAGAAGTAAGATATGGCATAATCATGCTTACACTATATGGGAGTTCATTAGGGTCATAGGTGGGCATAAAGGCACCAATATCTACGGTTCCATCCCGCACACCAGAATAGCACCCTGGCATGGTTGTAATAGAAGCATTATCAATAATATGGATAATAAGCCGCCCATCACTTTTTGTTTTCACTTCCTCTGCCCATTCCTTAAAAACTTTCTGCACAATATTGGTTGGTGGGTGCATGTTTTGAAAAGTAAGTTCATAGGTTTCTGCAAAAGCAGGCATTGGCGATGCACAAAGCAGCAATGTAATAAGGAGAAGATAAAGTTTCTGCATAGATTCCTCCATGTGTTTATAGGTGAGTGCATAAGAAATACTAATGAATTCTTATGCGCCCACCCAAATTATATGCTTAGCTGGCGCGTAAGTCTGCCATAATGGAACGCAGTTGCTTGAGTAAGCGTTCCGCTACATCAGGGTGTACGTTAATAAGGTTGTTCAGTTGGAAGGGGTCATCCTTCCTATTATACAATTCGTCCTCTTCCGGTGTTTCATAGGCTGCGCTGGGTGTGCATGTCCACTGGGCCGCACCGTCAAGTGTTACGGCTGCTTTATGGCGTGCAAGTGGGTCTACGGGCAGGGTTCCTCTTTCTTTCCACTCTGTGCCACGCTTGGAGCCAATAGACTCCGCTTCTTTGCCAAGGTTTTTTGCAAAGTCTTCATGCCAGGCATTGGTATCTTTTTCATTGAGGGGCCAATGGACATACGACCATTCTTCCGTATACAGGGCAAGGCCTGCACCATAGTACCCTGCAATAGCAAAGCCACGCAGTTTATCCACTTCGCCCAGCACAAGGGGCAACAGGCTTTTACCCTGCATGTCCGGGTGTACGCCAATACCTAACCAGTCGCATACTGTTGGCGCAACATCGCAAGACTGCACAAACGCAGCTACGCGCTTTCCAGCCGGTAACCCTGGGCCACGCATAAGCATGGGGGTATGCACAAGCTCTTCGTAAGGCCACGGACGCACTTTGCGCATAATACCATGCCCATGCTCGCCATAGCCAAGCGGCTCGCCATGGTCAGAAACCATCATAAGCAACGTATTCTCTTCAAAGCCAAGGCGCCGTATTGCATCCAGCAAAATGCCAAACTGCTCATCGCACAGGGTAACCAGTTCTGCATACAGCATGCGGATGTGGTGCAAATCTTCTTCTTCAAAAAGCCCATTACAATGCCCAGAGAAAGGAATAAAGCAATCCTTCCCTTTATAGTCTGGGTCATAGGGGCAAGGGAATTTCATATAGACAGATGGGGGGTTCCACGGTTCATGTGGATCAAAGGAATCTACCCAAAGAAAGAACTGTTTATTGCGGTCTACCTGTTCCAAATACTTTACGGCATTGCGCATGGTGCGGGCAACGTAGCGATCTTCTGGTGTTTTCCAATACTGCGCTTGTTTAAGATAGGAGTTAAATTCATCTATCTGCGATTCCACTGCAAGTTCACCAAGTTGCTTAAGGGCATTCTGCTTAAGCCGTTCATCCAGGTAGTCATCAATGTGTTCATGGATGAGTGGATCATTCTCGTAAAAGTAGTGATCCATTTCATGGCCGTGGATAAACCATACCTTATCAAATCCGCGTGTGTACCCAAACTTGGGTTGACGGTACATGGGGCAATCAAAAACAATAGCTGTATCAATGGGGCGCCCCCAGCAAAGGTCAGCAATGGTGGTGTCTTCCATAGAAAGGGGTACCCAACCGGCAAAAGGCACAGTATAGCGGCCTGTATGCATGGCACGACGACAAGGAACAGTTGGTAACCCTTCCGTATAGCTGTTTTCAAATAAAATACCTTCCCGTGCAAGGCGATCCATATTAGGTGTTTTCATCCAGGTATTGCCATAGCACCCAAGATAATTGAATTGAAGACTGTCAAACATTACAACAATTGCATTTTTCATACATTTCTCCTTGGTATATTTCTGTATCTTTACCTAGTTTGAGAGTGACGGAAGCCACAGCGCAATCTGGGGAAACAGTATAATAAGTAATACGCATGCTATCATGCCAAAAAAG
This sequence comes from uncultured Desulfovibrionaceae bacterium, assembly GCA_964589455.1. Taxonomy (GTDB): domain Bacteria; phylum Desulfobacterota; class Desulfovibrionia; order Desulfovibrionales; family Desulfovibrionaceae; genus CAZPTC01. The sequence goes on from CAZPTC010000002.1 coordinate 20,264, forward strand.
AATGGCATAACACCGCGAAAAATGGTGACCGTTGGAATTTCTGGATATAAACTTGATAATGTAAAAACATTCATACCAATGGGCGGGGTTATCATACCCATTTCCATAACAATTACGGTAATAACACCAAACCATATACCATCAAAACCTAATGCTTGAACTGTGGGGAATATAGAAGGTAATGTCAGCATCATCATGGGAATAATATTCATCACACACCCAAGCATTACATAAATGCCTAGTATGATAAAAAGAACAATATAGCGACTCATTTCCAAATTAATGATAAAGTCAGCTAAAAGCATTGGTAGCCGTGATGTAGTGAGAAATACACCAAAAATAAAAACACCCACAAGAATAACAAATATTTTTGCGCACATGCTGGCTGTACTGCGCAACACTTCCATAACACTTTTTACTGTAAGGCGCTTGCGGAATAAGGCATAAATGAGCGCACATACGGTACCAACTGCACCGCCTTCCCCTGGGGTAAAGTAGCCATACATTATGCCGCCCACAACAATAATAAAAATACCGATAACAGGGATAATCTGCACCAGAGAGGCAAGACGTACTTTGAGGGAATAGGTTTCTCCGCGTGGTGCCAGAGCAGGATGACGGATAACTTGGAACATAATAATGAGCATGAATATCAACGTAAGTAAAATACCAGGGACAATGCCTGCTACGAAAAGCTTGCCGACAGATTCTTGCGTCATCATAGAATAAAAAATAAATCCCATACTGGGTGGAATAAGAATACCAAGTGTGCCACCGGCAGCCAAAGAACCTGTGGCAAGCGCCTGGGAGTATCCCTTTGCCTTCATGGGGGTCATGGCAACGGCACTCATGGTGATAACGGTAGCCATAGAATCTCCACACACAGCACCAAAACCAGCACATCCCCCAACCGAGGCACAGGCAAGGCCACCGGGCAATTTACCCATCCACTTTTCTGCGCAATCAAACAACGCTTCACTTAAGCCCGCAAGAGAGATCATCTCGCCCATCAGCATAAACATAGGAAGCGCCAAGAAAATAAAGTCTGATGCCTGGCGAAATGGCACCAGCCCAACAGCCGTTGCTACGGCTGTTGGTGTACGCATAAGGACAAAAAGACCCAGTATGGCAATGCCCATCATCACAATGCCAATGGGTACTCTGAAAAAAAGTATCGCAAATAAAATAAGAAAACCTATGCAGCCAATTACCAATGTAGATAACTTTATACCAGAGAATTTATAGAGAAAAGGAAGAGCAACAAGCAGCAAAATGATTGACACGACAAGTAAGATACCTAAAAAATCTTTCACTTGTAGTATTTGCTTACCTATTTGCCTAAGCTTAAATAGACTGGCTATTGCTATGGAAAATAAGCCAAACGACGTAACAAAAATAAAAATACTATGGTTAAAACGCAGCATAGGTGTGTAAGAACTGGAGCGCAAACCTGCCATGAATGTGTAGTAGCCCATAGCAAGGCAAACTATAATGCAAAATATGTGAGAAAATAGGTCTATTCGCAGCTTTGTTTTAGGTGTAAATAAATTATAAAACATATCAATGGCAATATGCTGATCTTTTATAGTAGAGAACGCTATGGCAATAAAACCAATAAGAACAAGCGCCATGCTTTCAATATCCATAACACCATATAAGCCGCCAATGGGGCGCATAAGAATATCTAAAGAAATGGGGATGAGCAGCAGGCCAATTATAATCCCTGCCACATTCAGCAAATTTTCAATTAACCAGTCAAACGCGGCCTCTAAGCAATCAAAAAAATGTGCCATTCTTGAACTTTTTTGAGGCATGGATCCAAGTAAGGCATTTTGCATCTTGGGCATGGCAGGCTCCTTTTTAAGAGGGTTGCATTTGCCATTATAAAGCAATATACATGCCATTTATAACATGCTAAAATAAAACAATAAATCATTATTAAACATTGTTTAACGATAAATATGGGGGTGACAAAAGTGCATTTCTAATGGTAAAAAGTTGCCCAAAAAGCAAAAACTGCATGCATGGAGGAAATACATGGGTAGGTTTAAAACAATGGGTATTGAGCAGACTTCTGTTCTCTTATACAAGGATTGGGGTGTACAAAGTGTTTTGCATTATCTTTTTACCGTGCTGAATACCACACTTACTGTAGACCAAATCCATTGCCTGCTCAGATCAAAAAGTAATTTAGACACTATGGTGCTGGCAGAAGTGGGTACAGGTGTTAAAACAGTAAGTTATTCTTTACCAGATATTTACTCTGTACTTTCTCCTCCAACAGATCCGCTGGATGACTATATTGTCAACAATATGGAGACAGACGAGCGTTTTGCCATACACTATAACCCTATTAACCAGTACCATTCATTTATGCGTGTTTCACTTTTTGAAACAAAAGAAATGGTATGTTTTTTTGGTGTTTGGGCAGTAAAGAAAAATGCGTTTACGGAAGAAGACAGTAAGGATATTTTTCTTTGCACACGCCAGCTTGGTGAAAGTATGTTGCAAGACTATTCACACAACAGCCAAACTTTTACCCATTTTTCTAACAGTATGTTGACAGACTATACATTGCTGCAAATGTGCACTGGCTTAAAATCTATCTTGCCGCGTATAGAAGGGGTTTCTGCTCTGTCTGTTCCTGTTTTACTTACAGGTGAAACTGGCGTAGGCAAAGGCCTTATTGCGCGTAGCATACACGAGCTTTCTCCACGCAGAGAGCAACCTTTTGTACAAGTAAACTGTGGTGCCATACCAGAAAATTTGGTTGAGAGCGAGCTATTTGGGCATGAGCGCGGGGCTTTTACAGGCGCGGTTTCCCCGCACAAAGGGGTATTTGAGCAAGCGCAGAATGGCACACTTTTTTTGGATGAAATTGGTGAGCTTTCTCTCAACGCCCAAAAGCGGTTTCTGCAAACCTTGGATGCATTTGAAATAAAACGTGTAGGAGGGAGTACACGTATTCCACTTAATGTACGCATTATTACAGCAACAAATAAAGATTTACTGCAAGAAGTCGCAAAAGGGGAATTTAGGCAAGATTTGTACTATAGAATAAATTGTTATCCTATTCATATTCCTCCATTACGGGATCGCAAAGAAGATATTTTGACTCTTTCGCGGCACTTTCTCCATGCCAGAGCTAAGTTTCTTGGCATCCCAAGAATACAGTATTTTTCTGAACAAGAAATGCATCTGCTCAATAATTATTCCTTTCCGGGTAATGTACGAGAATTGGAACATCTTATTGACCATGCACTTATTGATGCACACCTCACACGGTCTTCTGAGAAAATGCACTACCATTTCGATTTTGCCAGTGAAATATCAGGGGGTACTGGTTTAACACAGGAGGCTTGGCCTAGCCTGGAAGATATGGAAAAACGGCATATTCAAGCAACCCTGCAAAAAACACATGGGCATTTATATGGCAAAAATGGGGCAGCTTTTTTGTTAAAAATTCATCCTAATACCCTCAAAAATAAGATGGTGAGATACCAGATTTAGCCAGGTTTCAGCGGAGTTAAAGGATATGCCCTCAAGCAAGCCCGTGGAGAAATCCGCGGGCTATGTTTATCTGCAACTATCTTTAAAAAATGTAGATATTGCTTCTGCTTTTTATACTTTTGCTTCGCAAGAACGCACTGGCAAGGTACAGGGAAACATTTGCCCAGCAAAGCATACCCAACATTCTTGTATTTCGCCCCAGTCCATGCTAAACAAAAAAATAACGGATGCAATAACCTTCAGCCCATAAGGTATAGAATGTTTGAACAAACTTTTAAGAACATAGATGATGTGCTTTGGAAAGAAGCGGGCTGTTCTTCCGAGCTTGATTATACCGAGCAAACTTCTTGGATGCTTTTTCTGAAATATCTTGACGATTTGGAAGTAGAACGGGCAATGGAGGCAGAACTGCGCGGCAAGCCTTACACCCATATTATTGATGCCAGCCACCGCTGGAGCGAATGGGCAGCCCCCAAAAAAGCAGACGGCAAGTTTGACCACGACAAAGTCATGACCGGGGACGACCTTATTGCCTATGTCAACAACACACTTTTCCCCTATTTGCAGGGCTTTAAAGAACGCGCCGCTTCACCAGACACCATAGAGTATAAAATAGGCGAGATTTTTGGCGAAATCCGCAACAAATTTCAAAGTGGGTATTCCCTGCGTGACGCGCTGGAATTGGTAGATCAGCTCCGCTTCCGTTCACAAAAAGAAAAACACGAACTTTCCCACCTGTACGAAGCCAAAATAAAAAACATGGGCAATGCCGGGCGCAACGGCGGTGAATATTACACCCCGCGTCCTCTCATCCGCGCTATGGTACAGGTTATTAAACCTAAGCTGGGAGAAACCATTTATGACGGCGCTTGTGGTTCTGCAGGATTTTTGTGCGAAGCTTTTGATTACCTGCGGTATGGCGTTTCTGGAACGGGTGACGCAACCCTTGCTCCCCTCACGGTAGATCAGTTGCACACACTGCAAACCAGCACCTTTTATGGCAAAGAAAAAAAGAGCCTTGCCTATGTTATTGCTATTATGAATATGATTTTGCATGGCATAGACGCGCCCAACATTATCCACACCAACACACTTGCAGAAAACTTGGCGGATGTGCAAGAAAAAGACCGCTACCATATCATCCTTGCCAATCCACCCTTTGGCGGCAAAGAACGTGCAGAAGTGCAGCAAAATTTCCCCATTAAAACAAGCGAAACAGCCTTTTTGTTTTTGCAACATTTTATTAAACACCTGAAAGCAGGTGGCAGAGCGGCTGTTGTTATAAAAAATACCTTTCTTTCTAATGGAGACAGCGCCTCACGTGCCTTGCGTCAGGAACTTTTGGAAAGCTGCAAGCTTTTTGCCATTCTGGATTGCCCAAGCGGCACTTTTTTAGGGGCTGGTGTAAAAACCGTGGTGCTTTTTTTCCAAAAGGGAGAACCCACCCGCAAAATATGGTATTACAAACTGGACCCAGGGCGTAGCCTTGGCAAAACAACAGCCCTAAATGATGAGGATTTGGCGGAATTTGTGGTTATGCAGGCAAGCAACGCTATTTCCGAAAAGTCCTGGGTAGTGGATATTAAGGACATAAACACAAGTTCGTATGACTTATCGGCAAAAAACCCCAATGCGCCAGAAGAATTGCCCTTGCGTAGCCCCGCGGAAATTCTGGACGAAATAGCCGCCTTAGACGCGGAGAGCGCGGACTTGCTGGAAGGGATCAGGGGGTTGTTGTGAAAAAGGGGTGGGAAGTAAAGCCATTGGAAAGTGTTGCTACCATAGTGAACGGTGGAACACCTAAAACTGATGAACCTAGTTACTGGGGCGGTTCACACTTTTGGGTTACTCCCGCCGAAATGGGAAATCGCTCGACGCCATATATTGCAACAACAATACGAACCCTCACAAATGCAGGACTCAATAATTCTTCGGCTAAACTTGTTCCTCCGAATTCTGTGATTTTATCTACTCGTGCACCAATTGGTCATTTAGTCATTAACTCTTCCCCAATGGCAACAAACCAAGGCTGTAGGGCAATTGTCCCTTCACCTCAAATCTATTATAAGTATTTATATTATTATTTATTAAAAAATAAAGTTGAACTCGATGCCCTTGGAAATGGATCCACATTTAAAGAACTTGCGACCTCTAAACTTAAGTCTTTTTTCATCAGATTTCCTCACCTCTCTGAACAACACCGCATTGTCGCTATTCTTGACGATGCCTTTGCGCGCATTGATAAAGCCATTGAGAATACGGAGAAAAATATTGCTAATGCCAAGGAGTTGTCTGAGAGTTATTTAGAAAGTTATTTTAGATGGGCAAAAGACGATTGGAATTATAAAACACTTGAAGAAATTTCTATAGACTTTGGTCGCGGTAAATCAAAACATCGCCCTAGAAATGACCCTTCTCTTTATAATGGAGAGTACCCTTTTATACAAACGGGAGACGTAAGGAATTCTAATCAATACATATGTGAATATACACAGACATATAACGAAAAAGGCCTTGCGCAAAGCAAGTTATGGCCTTCAGGAACTGTATGTATTACTATTGCTGCAAACATCGCCGAGATTGGAATTTTAACATTTAATTCATGTTTTCCAGATAGTATAATCGGTGTTACTGTAGACAATAAAAATTACAGCAATGAATATTTATATTATATTTTGCAATTTATGAGCGGCGAGTTAAAAAAAGAAGGTAAGGGAAGCGCTCAGGACAATATTAATCTGGGAACTTTTGAAAAAAGAACATTCCCATTCCCAGCTTTTGACGAACAACAGCGTATTGTAACAGCACTTAATGAATTGTACACACAGACAAAGTCTACTGCGGGGAAATATAAAGCCAAACTCACCGCCCTCCACACCCTCAAGCAATCCCTCCTTTCCGCCGCTTTTTCTGGCGAATTAACCGCCGATTTTAATCCCAACGCTCTGGAGGTATAACTATGCAAGACCTTCACAACCTTACAGAAGCCGACACAAGAGCCTTGCTTATTGACCCCAAGCTTGCCGCCGCTGGCTGGGGTGTGGTGGAAGGCAGCCGCATACGGCGCGAAGTTATCACCCTTGGCAGGCTCACAGGCGGTGGCAAGCGTGCGCGTGGGGAAAGTGCAGACTATGTGCTTATGTACAAAGGGCAAAAGTTGGCCGTGCTGGAAGCAAAACGCGCGGCTTTGCCAGATACGGAAGGGGTTGCCCAGGCAAAGCGTTATGCCCATTTACTGCAAGCCCGTTTTGCTTTTTCAAGCAACGGGCTTGGCATTTACCAAATAGATATGCAAACAGGGGCAGAAGGGTATATACCAGCCTTTCCTACGCCAGATGAATTATGGAATGCCACCTTTGCCGTGCAAAACCAGTGGCGGCAGCGTTTTGCCGCTATCCCTTTTGAAGATAAAAGCGGCACGTACCAAGCCCGTTACTACCAACACAACGCCATTAACAAAACTCTGGAAGCCCTCATTGCAGGACAAAGCCGCATTTTGCTTACATTGGCCACAGGCACGGGTAAAACCTTTATTGCGTTTCAAATTGCATGGAAACTTTTTCATAGCCGCTGGAATTTAAAAGACTGGCAGCAGGAAAACGAACCCACACGCAGGCCGCGCATTCTTTTTTTGGCAGACAGAAATATTCTTGCCAATCAGGCGTTTAATGATTTTTCAGCTTTTCCGGAAGACGCGCTGGTTCGCATCTCGCCCGATGCTATCCGCAAAAAAGGCATGGTTCCTAAAAACGGCAACATCTTTTTTACCATTTTTCAAACCTTCATGACAGGGCAAAATCCAGATGGCACCCCTGCGCCCGCGTTTGGGGATTATCCACCCGATTTTTTTGACCTTATCATTATTGATGAATGCCATAGAGGTGGCGCGAATGACGAAAGTTCCTGGCGGGAAATACTTAATTATTTTGCCCCAGCGGTACACCTTGGCCTTACCGCTACGCCCAAACGCGCCGGCAACGTAGACACCTACAAATATTTTGGCGAGCCCGTGTACGTGTATTCGTTAAAAGAAGGGGTGAACGATGGCTTTCTTACCCCCTTTAAAGTTGTGCAAATTGCCACCACTTTAGACGAATATGTGTACACGCCTGATGATGATGTGCTGGAAGGTGAGGTGGAAGAAGGCAAACTTTACACAGAAAAAGACTTTAACCGCATTATTGAAATCCCGGAACGCGAACGCCACAGGGTGCGGCTGTTTATGGAGAAAATAGACCAAAACCAGAAGACTTTGGTTTTTTGCGCTACACAAAACCACGCGCTTATGATCCGCGATGCTATCAACCAGCTAAAGCAAAACAAGCACCCAGACTATTGCGTACGTGTTACCGCTAATGACGGCGCAGAAGGCGAAAAATGGCTGAGCATCTTTAGGGATAACGAAAAATCTATCCCCACTGTCCTTACCACCTCGCAAAAACTTTCCACTGGTGTAGATGCCCGCAATGTGCGTAATATTGTGCTTCTACGCCCCATAAACTCTATGATTGAATTTAAGCAAATTGTGGGGCGCGGCACTCGCCTTTTTGAAGGCAAGGATTATTTCACCATTTATGATTTTGTGGAAGCCTGTAAACTTTTTAGTGACCCAGAATGGGACGGCGAACCTGTTGACCCTGTTATTCCTGGGCCATGTGATCCACCTGCACCTTGCCCTGTGTGTGGCAAGCGCCCGTGCGTGTGTATAAAAGACCCGCCCCCACCATGCCCTGTGTGTGGCAAACAGCCTTGTGTGTGCAACAAAAGGTCAAAAATTAAAATACGCCTGGCAGATGGCAAAGAACGTGCCATACAGCACATGGCCGCCACCAGCTTTTGGAGCCCAGACGGCAAGCCTATTTCAGCCATGCAATTTATAGAAGGGCTATATGGCCAGCTTCCCACATTTTTCCGCAGTGAAGAAGAACTGCGCAGCATCTGGAGTAACCCCGATACACGCAAACGCCTGCTTCAAGGGCTGGAAGATAAAGGCTTTGGTGGTAGCCAGCTCGCAGAAGCCAGCATAATTATCGATGCAGAAGACAGTGATATTTTTGATGTACTGGCGTATATCGCTTTTGCCTTAGCCCCACAAAGCCGCAAGGAACGTGTTTCCACCCGCAAAGATGACATTTTTGCCCATTACGGAAACAAAGAACAACAATTCCTTGACTTTGTACTTTCTCACTATGTGGCAGAGGGCGTAAGCGAATTGGATACAGAAAAACTGCCGGCTTTGCTGGAGCTGAAATATCACTCCTTGCAAGACGCTACAACAGAACTTGGCAGCGTGGGCGCCATACGCGATGTGTTTGTGGGGTTTCAACAGGGGCTGTATATGTGATGCATGGATTCGTGCCAGGTGTTCAGCGGGAAGACGTAGAAACGGGATTTGCGGGTATGGCATGGCTGGCAGAACAAGCAGGCATAAAAAAATCCACTTACGGTAAAAGTGTGACGTAGCACTTTGACCAAAAGTGGAATCTTTTTCTGCACCCGCAAATGCCCTGTTTT
>CAZPTC010000003.1:0-29206 GCA_964589455.1 uncultured Desulfovibrionaceae bacterium
GGAGGTCTGGAGGGGATTATCCCCTCCAGCGGGAGAGTCTGAGAGGGCAGCGCCCTCTCAGTAGCCGTACTTCACACCCCCAACAGGGAGTTTTCCATGGAATATCTGGGCGCAGTCATACTACTTGCCATTATGGCGGTGGCGGCTTTGCTTTCGCTTATCAGCCTGCCGGGCAACTGGATTATGCTGGTTGTGGCGTTTATTGGCTCTTTTTTCTTTCCTCATGCGGAAATGGGCTGGATCTTCTTTATTCTTTTCATAGCGTTTGCGCTTATAGGGGAAGGCTTGGAATTTGGCTTACAGTTGTGGGGGGCCAAAAAGTACGGTTCTACCAAGCAGGCCAATGTCACAGGTATGATAGGGGCGGTTGTAGGCGCAGTGCTTGGCATGCCCTTTTTCTTTGGCGCTGGGGCCATAGTAGGGGCTCTGGCAGGGGCGTGGGCAGGCTGCTATGTGGGGGAACGCCTGCATGAAAGGCCGCATGGGGAAGCGGTGCATTCTGCAAACGGGGCTTTTTTGGGCAAATTTTTGGGTATGGCTATGAAGTTTGGCATAGGGATAGTGCTGCTGGTGATAACGTATAACGCGGTATGGCCAAAATGAAGGATTTTTCTGCCATAGCGCATCATTTACGGGTGGTACTTACGCGGCCAAAGTTTCCAGAAAATGTGGGGGCTGCGGCAAGGGCAAGCGCAAATTTTGGCCATGCAGGGCTGTACATAGTAAAGCCTGGCAAACTGGTGCAGGAAGGGCAGGAAAAAGCGGCAAGCCTTGCAACAACGCAGGGGCAGCCTTTGCTTTATACAGCAAAAACGGTGGAGAGCCTGCCAGAGGCTTTGCAAGGCTGCACGCTGGTGGTGGGCACAAGCGCAAGACTTGGGGGGGAGAGACGGCATATTGAAAGCCCAAGGGAGGCCGCGCGGGTAATAGTAGAAAGACTGCTGGCCGGAGAAGACACAGCACTTGTTTTTGGGCCGGAAGATACGGGCCTGGAAAATGAGGATTTACGGCACTGCCAACAGCTTGTGTGCATACCCACGGCTGTAGATGCTTCTTCGCTGAATTTGGGGCAGGCAGTGCTTTTGTGTATGTACGAGATATTTTTGGCTTTTTATGCTCTAAAAGGGGAAAAGGCAGAAGGCAAGGAAGAGCATTTTTCCCCAGCAGAAATACGGCGGCATAAGGCAAATTTACACAGCAGGGCGGCGCTTTCCCGGCGTATAACGCATGAAGAAAGGGCGCTTTTGCAGGAAAAACTGAAAGATTGTTTTGTGGGGCTGGACTTGGTGGAAAAATCTAACCCAGATTACTTTTTTATGCAGGCAGCCCACTTTTTGGATAAGGCGGATGTACGGCGGCATGAGATGGATTTTATGCTGGGCATGGTACGCAAGGTGGCACGCCTTAGGGCAAACGCGTTAAAATAAGCCGCTCTGTAAAGCGTAAAGCAAAGGGATACATGGAACCAACACTTGTTTTGCAGTTGCAGCGCATGGGCGATTTGGTCATCGCGTTTCCGCTTCTTTCCTGGCTACAGGCCATAGAGCCAGAACGCCCCGTGTGGGTGGTAGCAGAAGAAGAATTTGCCACGGCGCTTTTACCGCTTGCCCCAAGTGTGGTGTTTTTTCCGCCAGAGGCGCAGAAAAATTTGCTGCGCACACCAGTTCACAGGGTGATTAATCTTAGCCACAGGGAAGATGCGGCGTTTCTTGCAGGTAAAATGCCAGCTCATACACGGCTGGGGCGCTACAGGGATGAAGGTGGCGCTATGCGCATAGGCGGTGCCTGGCATTTGTACAGGGCCTCCTTGGTGCATAATAACAGACACAATATGTTCCACTGGGCAGATTTAAATGCTATGGACATTATACCCGGTGAGACCATGCAAAAAAGCGCATGGCCAGCACCCAGAAAGCCCGTAGGAAACAGAGTAGGCCTTTTTGTGGGCGCAAGTGAGGCTGCTAAAAGGCCAGAGCCAGAATTTTGGGCAGAGCTTGCTAAAGAGCTTATGCGCAAAGGCTATAAGCCGGTGTTTCTGGGGGGCAAGGCAGAACAGGGGCTGGGCGCAAGGGCGGCGCAACTGGCCGCCATAAAGGGCAGCAATTTCTGCGGGCAGTTTGCGCTTGTAGACCTGGTGCGCTTTATGGCAGAGCTGGATATGCTTATCACGCCAGACACAGGCCCCATGCATGTAGGCGCATGGGCAGGGGCCCTTACTCTTAATCTTTCTATGGGTCCTGTAAACCCTTGGGAAACAGCGCCTTTTCCACCGGAGCACTATGTGGTTTCTCCCTCTTGCAGTTGCAGGGGCTGCTGGGCATGCACCCATACAAGGCAGGAAAATGCCTGTAAAAGCCTGTTTGTGCCGCACCGTATTGCCAGTTTAGCGCATAGTCTGCTTGTGGGGGCAGAAAGGGAAGAAGAAAAATTCCCGCATTTGCCGGGTCTTTTTGTATGGCGTACACGCCGCGCACCGCAAGGCATTTTTGACTTACTGCCAGTAGATGGGCACAAAATGGATGCCCGCCGGGCAATAGATAATTTTTGGCGGCAATGGTTTTTGGCAGCTCTTGGCGGCCCTTACAGCCGTATGGCCTATGGCGTGCAGACTTTGGAGAAACACGCACCGCACCTTATGCCTGTAATAAAAAAAGAAATAGGGCGCGTGGGCGGGGTATTTGCTAAATGGGCGCGGCAAGGGAAAAACCACAATAGTCTGCAGGACAAGCAGGCAGATTTTTGGCAAAAAGCGGCCCCAGTTTTCAGGCCTTTTACAGGCTATACGCACATGCTGCTGGAAAATGGCGATTATAACCGCGCCAGCCTCATGCAGGCTTTAGCGATTTTGGAACATTTGCAGGGTGTTTTCTGAAAGCGCGTCATTTTCTGGCTTTGCTTCTTCCTGCTCTTCTTGTTCCAAAAAAGCCTCATCCACAGGTTCCCTGTGCTTTTTATACAAATACAGGCCAATGGCAGAAGCCAGCAGAAAAAGGGCAGCACTAAGCAAGGTGCGCCAAATAGGGTCTACCCTTGCGCCACTGCCTAAAAGGGCAAAAATAAAATTTTGGGCAATATAGCCTAAGGCAGAGCCAGCAAAAAAGGGTAGAGCTGGTATCCGGGTAAGCCCGGCAAGCAGATTGGTGAGCAAATTATTCCCAACAGGCAGGCAGCGCACAAGAAAGGTCATAGAAAAAGGGGCACGCACAAGAAAGTCTTCTGCTTTTTGTATACGCGGCCCAAAGTGATGGCGTACAAAATTCTGGCCAAACAAGCGGGCATACCCAAACGAGATCATACAACCAAAAGTTACACCAATGGTTGCCAAAAAAGTGCCGCCAAGAGCCCCAAAAGCATAACCCCCTATGAGGCTGAGTAACTGACGTGGCACAGAGACACAAGAAAGCACTGTGACAAGCAGAATATAAATGGTGACACCTAAAAAGCCGTGTTCGCGGATATTGTTGTCCACAAAGCTTGTATATACCTCAACACTGGGATTCATGGCAAACATAATCCCAATACCAAGGGCAAGTACGCCAAAAAGAAAAAAAAGTTTAATCACACGGCTCATAAGTTCCACCAAACGCTTTTGGCAGGTTGTGCAATAGCATAAAAACAGTACATAGCAAAGTTTTTGCGGCAAACAGGGCTAGTATGCCAAGTTTGAATCTTTTAGGCAACTTGCTTAGCCTGCTCTCTTGAATAAAGAAAAAGCGCAAAAACACGCAAAAAGAGTACCGAAAAGCGCAATATAATCAGAATCCATTGCAGAATACAAAAAAAACACCAACAAACAAAGCAGCATGATAAAAATGCAAATATGCTGGATAATTTTTTTCATGCTATCTTTAACGCCACAAAAATGCTGCGTACAGAGTATATTGCACAGTTACTCCGGCGATTTTTGTATCTGGATTTGGGGCAGTTTTTTCCGGCGCAGCATCCAATTAACCGCCAACAAATCTTGGAAGGCAGCAATACCACGGCTAAATGTGCCATATTTGGAAACCCCAAAACGACGGGCCCTGTGGTTAACAGGTACTTCTGCCACATGCGCGCCTTCCATACGCATAAGCGTGGTAAGAAAACGGTGCATGCCCTTAAACATGGGCATATTTTTTGCCATACTGGCACGCATAATTTTTAAGGAACACCCCGTATCATGCACAGTTTCATGCGTAAGAGCATTGCGAAACGCATTGCCAATGCGGGAAGCCACTTTGCGGCCCTGGCTGTCTTGCCTGTCCACCCGCCAGCCAATAACCATATCATAGCCTTGCTGGTAATAGCCCAGCAGGGCGGGGATGTCCGCAGGATCATTTTGCAGGTCTGCGTCCATAGTGATAATAGTGTCACCTGTGGCAGCCCTGAAGCCCGCCCAAAAAGCGGCAGACTGCCCCGCGTTTTCTATAAAAGAAACATAACCCACTTGCGGATCTTGCTCTGCCACTTGTTTAATACACTGAAGGCTCAGGTCAGTACTGCCATCGTCCACAAACCATATTTCATAGGGCAAGTTTAAAGACACAAGCGCCGCGTGTATTTCTTTCACAAGCGGCGTTATGTTTTCCTCTTCATTATAGACAGGTACAACTATACTGAGCTTTTGCACGGGTCTTTGGTTCTGCACTTTTTCCCTTGTGGTAAAGTACGGCCAAGCTATGCCTGTGGTGCCTCCTGGCGCTGTTTTATCAGTGCATAGGCACGGTGAGCAAGCTGGGTTACTTCCGGTTTAGAAATCTGGTCATCTGCTCCAACAGAAACCCCCTTATGTCGCAGCTTATCTGTGATAATAGAAGAAAAAAGGATAACTGGCAGGGTACTGAGGGTAGGGTCCTCTTTCACACGCTTACACAGGTTGTGGCCATCCATACTTGGCATTTCAATATCAGAAATAAGTACTTGCACAAAGTCGTTAATGGGGCGGTTTGCCTCTATAGCTTTTTTGCGCAGCACATCCAGACGTTCCCAAGCCTCACGGCCATTGGTAACAGCCTCTACTTCAAAGTTTGCTTTTTGGAGAAGGTCAGTAAGCATTTCACGGATAAGGCCAGAATCGTCCGCGATAAGAGCGCGATACCGCACTTCGCTGCCCCAGTCAAGCGCTGTGTCCAAGCGCAGTCCCAAGGCTGGGTTCAGTTCCGCCACAATTTTTTCTAAATCTAACAGAAAAATAATGCGATTTTCCAATTTTACCACGCCCGTTACCGTATCATGAGAAACAAGAGACATATATTTATTTGGCGGTTCCACCTGCTCCCAGCTAATACGGTGTATGCGGTTAACACCTGTTACCATAAAGGCGGTGGTCACGCTATTAAACTCTGTTACCAATACCTTTGGGGGTTCCTTGGTCACAGGGTGCTGCTTTTCCAGCCATAAATGCAAATCCACCAAGGGAATGATGTGCGAGCGCAGATTAAACGCCCCCAGCACAGAAGGATGCTGCACTTCCGGTAACGTGGTAATTTTTGGCATTTGGATAATTTCCAACACCTTTGCCACATTTACCCCATAATAGCCTCTGTATGGCTTATCCGGGTCATAAGACGGGTCATGCGTGTCTGCTGGCTCATCCATGAAAAATTCTACAATTTCAAGCTCATTTGTGCCAGCTTCAAGCAAAATATTTGTTTGGGACATGGAGGTTTCCTTGGATAAGGGGTCAATAGTCCTTTGAAAAACAGACAAACAAGAAAAGCAGGACAAAGCCTTTTGCGTTAACTTTCTGACAACGCTTTTTCTACTTTGTCTATTACTCTCTTCGGCGTTGAAGCGCCAGCCGTTAGGCCTATACGCGCGAAAACGCAAAATTTTTCCTTCTCTACCTCGGCTTCCGTTTCTACCAGATATGCCGGAACCCCGCAAGAGGCCGCAAGTTCTGCCAAACGGCGGGTATTGCCGCTTTCTCTGCCGCCTACCACCACCATAGCGTCCACATTGCGGGCAATAGTAAGGGTTTCTGCCTGGCGCTCTTCCGTAGCTGGGCAAATTGTGTGCAAAATATGCAGGGCATCCCCAAGGCGCTGGCCAAGCGTCTGGCATATTTCGTTGAATAAAAGCAAAGATTGTGTGGTCTGGGCAGCAAGTACAAGGGGCAATGGACCAGTATGCACAAAATTGGCTATATCGTCCTTGTCAGAAAAAATGCGCACAGGCCCTTGCGCGTAGGAAACAAGCCCTGCTACTTCCGGGTGCTTTTCTTCCCCATACAGTAACAGTGGCTCTCCATTGGCCGTGGCACTGCGTATGGCAAGCTGGGCTTTTTTTACACGCGGGCATGTTGCGTCTAATACCTTTGCCGCACTTGCACGCAAACGCGCTTCTTCCCGCACAGGTATACCATGCGCGCGTATAAGCACCACCCTGCCCTCTGCTTCTTCCGGATTTTTTATAATGCCCACACCAAGCGCCGCGTATTCTTCCAATACTTGCGGGTTATGGATAATAGCGCCCAAGGTGCATACCCCTTGCACGGGCATGGAAGAATGCGGGGTATGAGAAGCTGTACCATATGTTGCAACAGCTTTATCCAGCTTTTTAAGGGCAAGGGCTACCCCCATGCAAAAGCCTGCCTTTTCCCCGCGTATTACTTCCATTTTTTCAGTCTCCGCAGAAAGGGGCCTAAAAGCAGCGCAATATACGATGGCACAAAGAGGCGCGCCATAAGTAAATACAACCCCACAAAAGAAAGCCCGCTTACCATAAGCAGCACAAAGCTTTGCAAAAGGGCAGGGCTTGCCAAGAAACCAGGCAAATACAGGGGCAGGTATTGGAAAACAGCCCAAGCCACATACGCAGGAAGCGCAGTGAGCAAGGCGCTTTTCATAAATACCGTGCCAATACCCTGCAAAACGGCGCTGCCTTCACGCTTTACCCAAAGAGCACATAAAATGCACCCATAAATCGCAATGGAAAAACTGGTAAGCGCAGCCACGGCTATTGCCCCGTATTGGGGAACAAAGTATAAATATGCCGGAATAACAGCCGCCGTAGCCAGTGTACCCACAATGGCAGGCCGCCATGTATCTTCTTTGGCATAAAAGGCGCGGCCTATAACCTGCTGTAAAACCCAAAAAGGCACAGCCAGCAGCATAAGCGCAAGCAGGGGCGCGGCAGCCAGTGTTTCTGCCGCGCCAAAGGAACCGCCTTCAAAAATAAAACCAAGCACCGGGCCTGCCGCAATAAACATCCACGCTGTAATGGGCAGGGCCACAATAAGGCTGGTAGAAAGCGCTTTCTGCAAAGTGCCGTTAAATTCTCCCATAGCCCCTTTTGCGGCAAGCGCTGCCAAAAAGGGAAAACTTGCTACACCCGCTGCCTGTGCCACAACACCCACAGGCACCATCATAATACGGCGGCTGTAGCTTAAAAGGCTGACAGCGCCCTCCCCTGCCATAGTACCAAAAATACGCACAAACTGCTCATCCAATACTACAACAGACTGCCCTATCATAAGGGGCAGGGCCATAAGCAAAAATTTCCATAATAAGGGGTGGTACAGCCCCAATTTCCAGCGCAGACCCCCGGCTTTTACCGCGTACCAGGGCAAGACAAAAGCACCCAAAAATGCGCCCACAAGCACACCCACGCAAAAGCCTTCCATACCCTCACAAAGGCCAAGCCACGGCATACCCACGCCAAAAAGCAGTATACAGCCATTATAGATAAGCGGCATAAGGGCTGGCACAGTAAATTCATTGCGGATATACAAAAGTGCAGAAAGGCAGGCACCAGGCAGAAAAAATATTTGCGCAGGCAAAATAATACGCAAAAAAAACGTAAGGCGTTCCCACTGCTCTGGCGAAAACCCCGGGGAAACAAGACGCGCAAGAGTTGGTGCCCCCATAAAAGAGAGGACAGTAAGCACCCCTATAGCCAATGTGGCAAGGGAAAAAACAGTGCCAAAAAACTTCCAGGCGTCTTCTTCATTTTCTGCAAAACGCTTAGAAAGCAAAGGGATAAGCGTAATAGAAACATAGCCGCCTGCCAACAGATAATTTAAAAAATCCGGCACAACAAAGGCCGCAAAATAAATATCTGCTTCAGAACCCGCCCCAAACTGCCAGGAAATAACTTTATCGCGCACTAAACCCATAAGGCGGGAAAGTAATACACTTCCCGCCATTAAAATGGCCGCAACGCCCATTTGCTGTTTGGCATTTAAAAAAGACATACTGTTTTACATGGGGGACAAAAGGTGAACAGACCAAGGCTCAATAACAAAATATTCCATACCTCTGTCTTCTGGGAAAGAAAAAATAGCGTCCATAGGCAAGGCATGGACAGATCCATCTTCCTTGCTACAATCAAAAAGCTGTATGTGGCTTTCATCGCAAAAATGGGCGCATGTCCAGTGTTCTACAATGGGTGCCCCACGAAATGGCATATAGCGGCAAAAACGGAAAATAACCGTGGAGGGGGTCTGGGGCCTGGCCCAGGTGCGGAAAAGACGCTCTAACTCACTTTGCTTTGGCTGTGCACCTGCACGTGGCCAAGGTTTTTCCACACAAAACGGGTATTGGCTGCGGGCCTTTGTAAGGGCAAGATGTACAAATTCTTTATAATTTGTCTTAAGAGTAAGTACATCCCGGAAACTGGGCTCATCTTTAGAAGCCGCCACCACAACCTCATTAAAAAGCGCGCGCGCTGGCCCAGAACGCAAGCCAAACAAAATCTGCATGGCATTAAGCACTGCGTAAAGCGCGCAAAAGGTATCCACCTTACCCTGGTAAAATGGCTGCATAACACTCCCTGACACTAAACTCAGTTTTTTTTAGCCCCTTCTTTGTTTATTTGCAAGCCGCTACTCTTACATACCAGAAAAATAATGCCCTTGCGCATAGTGTGCTGAATGTGATATTTTTAAGCAGCCTTATGTACGCTCTTTTGTACTTCCTGCTTAACAAAAATGAGGAGCTTCCCCATGACAATTAATGCCATGAAGCACCAGCAGGGTTTTACTATTTTAGAGATTGTTGTGTCCATTGTGATACTTGGCATTCTTATGAGCGCTGCTGTTAACCAGCTTATGAGCTTTCGGCGCAATGCCTACCAAACCGCTACAAATAATATTGTCTTAGGTATACAATCTGCGGTGACATTTAAATCTTCCGCCCTTATGGTGGCGTTTTCTGCCAATCCCGCTGCCCACTGCATGAGTGGAGACGGCATTATGCCCGCCATGTGCATGGAAGCTTACAGAGGTGCGCTTTGGGCGGTTTTTCATTCCCCTGATGAAACTATTGCCCTTTGCAATGGCAGCGATGATACCACAAGCACAGGCGGCGCTGGAGAAACCCCCTTTAAATACCCACCCGTGCTTGTGCGTGGCACAGGGGAATTTATTCCTGGCGCTATAGGCGCTGGCTGGAATGTACAAAATAGTGTGGATGTTATGGTGCTTACGCCAGATTTTGACGGCACCCTGCGCATACAAGCCCCAGATGGCAATATTTATACCTCTGATATAAAGCTTCTCAGCTTCCGTGAGTACTGCCAAACACCATATTAACCCCTTGCTTTTTCTACCCAAAGATTGTGAATTTTGTTTTTTAGCCTTTTTTAAAAAAAGGGGCTGACAAAGGCTTTGTTTTGGGGTAAGAAAAACATAAGGCTAGTTTTTGGAATAATTTTCCTGCAACCATTGCAGCCCATTATTGTGCAGCAAGAATTTAATCTGCAAATTCCCGCTCATAATGGTACGTTTAATTGCGCTTACTAGCCGTTTCCGGAACTTCTAAAGGAGACTTCACATGCCTACCAAGATTCTGCAGAAAGAAAGTCTTATCCCGGGCAGAACAAGCAAGCTGGTGCTGGATGCGCCGCACATTGCCGCAAGTGCAAAACCGGGCCACTTTATCATGCTCCGTGTTAATGAACACGGTGAACGCTTTCCCCTTACTATTGCCGATACGGACAAAGAAAAAGGCACTATCACCATTGTGTACCTTGTTATGGGTAAATCTACCACACTGCTGGAAGAACTTAAAGTGGGCGAATCTATTTTAGATGTCGCAGGCCCACTTGGTAAACCCACCCACATTGTGCCAACAGGTAAAAGCCATAAAGTTATTTGTGTAGGTGGCGGCACAGGTGTTGCAGCCATGCACCATATTGCCAAAGGTCACCACAAAGCAGGTAATTATGTTATTGCCTGTATTGGTGCGCGTTCGCAAGATCTTTTGCTTTTCTATAAAGAACTTTCTGCTTTTTGTGACGAAGTGCTGGTCTCCACGGACGATGGCTCCTTTGGCATGAAGGGCATTGTCACAGACCCCCTGCGGGATCGTCTGGAAAAAGATAAAAATATCGCAGAAGTTATTGCCATTGGCCCCGTGCCCATGATGCAGGCAGTTGCCAACCTTACCAAAGATTTCCACGTGCCCACAACCGTGAGCCTGAACTCCCTTATGGTAGACGGTATGGGCATGTGCGGCGCTTGCCGTGTTAATGTAGGGGGCGAAACCCTCTTTACATGCGTGGATGGCCCAGAATTTGACGGCCATAAAGTGGATTTTGCTGAACTTAGAAGCCGCCTGAGCGCCTTTACTGCCCAGGAAAAAATCTCCCTTGAAGCCCACAGGTGTAACTGCCATGACACAAAATAATACACAGCCCATTAAGGGGGCAAAAATCCCCCGTACAGATATGCCGTGCCAGGACCCCGCGGAACGCATACACAATTTTTCTGAAGTAGCCATTGGCTATACCAAAGAAATGGCTATGGCAGAAGCTACCCGCTGCCTGCAATGCCCAAAACCTACCTGCCGCTCTGGCTGCCCTGTAGAAGTGCGCATACCAGAATTTATCCATGCGCTTGCTATGGGTGATATTGCGGAATCCTACACCATTCTTAAAAGCACCAACAGCCTGCCCGCTGTGTGCGGTCGCGTTTGCCCGCAGGAAAAACAGTGCGAAGGTTCCTGTATTCTTAATAAAAAAGGCGAACCCGTGGCCATTGGCCGTATGGAACGCTTTGTGGCAGACAGTGTACTTGGCGGCAAAGTACCTGCCCCTAAAACAGAAAAAAGCCCAGCCAAAAACGTCAAGATTGCCTGTATTGGATCTGGCCCTTCTTCCCTTACAGCCGCAGGCGTTTTGGCTGCCAAAGGCGCTCAGGTTACCATTTTTGAAGGCCTGCACGAACCAGGCGGTGTGCTCATCTACGGTATCCCTGCCTTCCGTCTGCCTAAAGACATTGTGGCAAAAGAATTAGATGGCCTGCGCGAACTTGGCGTGGATATCCGCGTTAACTGGATTGCAGGGCGCACCATCACCATTCCCCAGCTTTTGGAAGAAGGCTACAAAGCCATATTTGTGGGCGTTGGCGCTGGCCTGCCCCAATGGCTTGATGTACCTGGCGAAAACCTTATTGGCGTGTTCAGCGCCAATGAATACCTTACCCGCGTTAACCTTGGGCGCGCCTACGCCTTCCCAGAATACGACACACCCACCTACCCCGGCAAGCATGTCACCGTGTTTGGCGCGGGCAACGTGGCAATGGACGCAGCGCGTACAGCCAAACGCCTTGGCGCAGAAAGCGTGAAAATTGTTTATCGCCGCAGCCGTGCAGAAATGCCCGCCCGTGGGGAAGAAATTGAACACGCTCTGGAAGAAGGCATTGAAATCCAAGAATTATGCGCCCCTGTGCAGTTTTCTGCCGGTGAAAATAACCGCCTTGCTTCTGTTCTGCTTGAACACATGGAACTTGGCGAGCCAGATGCTTCTGGTCGCCGCAGCCCCAAGCCTACAGGCAAAACCTTTACCCTGGAAACAGACCTTGCCATTGTAGCGGTTGGCACCAAGCCTAATCCCCTGCTGCTTGGCGCAACCCCAGAGCTTGCCCTTAACAAGCGCGGCTATATTATTGCGGACGAAAAGGGCGAAACCAATATGCCCAACGTCTTTGCCGGCGGGGATATTGTTACAGGCGCTGCCACCGTTATTCTTGCTATGGGCGCTGGCCGTAAAGCCGCCATGGAAATTGCGGAGCGGCTTGGTTTGTAACACGCTCTCTTAATCCACTCTATTTCGTGAAAACCACGAAAAAACACCCCATAATGCCCACATCATTTCGTGGGCATTATGTTTTTTTTCCCCATTGTTCTTAGATAAAACCCTGTTGCATACTGGCACACTCCTTGCTTAAGCCTTTCAATATATCCCGAAAACCTATATTCGCAAGGAGAAAAACATGAACAACGCCATTGTCATTATGTTCGACAGCCTGCAACGCACCTACCTTGGTTGCTACGGCAATACATGGATTAAAACCCCTAATATGGATCGCCTTGCCCGCGAAGGCGTACTTTTTGAAAATTGCTATATTGAAGGCGTGCCCACAGTGCCTTGCCGCCGCGCCATGCACACAGGCTGCTACACCCTGCACGGCCGTGGCTGGAGCCCCCTTACTATGGAAGAAACCACCATTGCAGACCTTTGCTGGGGCCGCCCCATAGATACTGCCATCATCTTTGACTGCCCCATGTATCGCCTGCCTAAGTTCGGTTATACCCGCGGTTTTGACAAAGTTTACTACACCCACGGCCATGAATTAGACCACTTTTTTTACCTTGGCGATCCCCTTTATCACTACAACCCCCACGACTACTTAGAAGACCACATTTCCGAAACCATTGACCGCGTCCACGGCAAAACCGTGCGCGACCCCCTTATTGAAGAATTAGAAGCCTACTTAAAACAAATGCAATACTGGCGCAGCGATGAAGACCGCTATGTTGCCAAAACCATTAAAAACGCCATTAAATACCTGGCCCAGGTTGACCGCAACAAGCAATTCTACCTGTGGATAGACAGCTTTGACCCCCACGAGCCCTGGAACCCCCCTTCTGTTGTAGAAGGCAAGCCCGCCATGTATGACCCCAACTACAAAGGCAAACACCAGTTCCTGCCCGTTATTGGCGCCGTGAAAGACGTTTTCACGGAAGAAGAATTGCACCACGTCCGTATGCTCTACGCAGAAAGCGTTACCGTGTGCGACAAATGGCTTGGCATCCTCATGGACGCCGTGCGCTCCCTTGGCTTTGAAGAAAATACCCTCTTCCTTATGGTTTCCGACCACGGCGAACCTATGGGCAATGGCGAACACGGCCACGGTATCATGCGTAAATGCCGCCCCTGGCCCTACGAAGAACTTGTCCACGCCCCCATGCTGCTGCGCGCCCCCGGTATTAAAGCCGGCCAACGCATTAAAGCCTTTGTGCAATCCTGCGACGTTGCCCCCACCGTGTGCGACTGGCTGGGCATTGGCGTTCACCCCGATATGACGGGTAAATCCCTGCTGCCCCTCGTGCGCGGCGAAGTTACCAAAGTGCGCGACTTCGCCATTGCCGGCTACTACAAATACTCCTGGGCCATTTACGAAGAAGGGTGGAGCTTTATCCACTGGATGCATAACGCCCACAACCTTTCTGAACTGGAAGCAGGCGACTTCTACAACGCAGACAACGGCTTCACAAACATAAATATGGGTTCTATGCAAGACGACGAAACCCTTAAGAGCATGAAAGCCGCAGCCTCCCTGGACGGGGAAGACCAATGGACATGCACCCCCGGCTCTACCGTGGAAGTACCAGATATTGACGAGCTGTACGACATGACCAAAGACCCCTTCCAACTCCATAATGTCATAAGCCAACACCCACAAAAAGCACA
Source organism: uncultured Desulfovibrionaceae bacterium (assembly GCA_964589455.1). Lineage (GTDB taxonomy): Bacteria > Desulfobacterota > Desulfovibrionia > Desulfovibrionales > Desulfovibrionaceae > CAZPTC01. The sequence continues at coordinate 13,678 of CAZPTC010000003.1, forward strand.
GGAAATGCTGCAAAAAGTCAGCCAGTTCATCAATGGGTTAAAGGCATAAAAACGGGGACGGATACTGGGGGGCTACTCGCCCCCCAGACCCCCTCGGCAGGGGCAAGCGCCCCTGCACCTGCAATTTTGGGCTGGGTGGTATGTGTGGCAGGTGTTGGGCTTGCATGGCGGCCAGCTAAAAACATGTGCGCGCCTCTTTTTTGTCTGTCACCATTGGCATGGGCTTCTCCACACCCATCCACAGACAAAAAAAGAGGCGCGCACATACTTTGCCATTCCCGAACTGGCCTCGCAAGCTCGACCAGTTCGGGAAATCTTTTTTAAGAAAACCCATAGGCTCTCTTAACTAAAACTTTCCCGAAATGTTCGAGCCTGCGAGAACATTTCGGGAGTGGCAAACTGCGCCCTCGCTTCTTTTTATCTTTTTTGTCCAAAGGACAAAAAAGATAAAAAGAAGCGAGGGCGCGTATTTTCCAGCCAGCAGGCATATACCCCCCACCTGCTGCCAAGCACACCACCCCCAATAGCCGGTGCAGGGGCGCTTGCCCCTGCCGGGGGGTCTGGGGGCGAGCAGCCCCCAGTAGCAGTAGGAATGCCCAGTAGCAGTGCCCTTATTTACTTACACTTGGCTACAGCCAGTTCGTCCCAGTTGCTGGTCATACGGGGGGAGCGGTGTTCCTGGCGCATGTGCCAAACGGCTTTTTCCGGCCCTTCAGAGCCAAAGTGTACGCTACGGCGGCCAAATTTTTGGTTAATGGTGTCCATAGCGGCCATAAGGGTTTGGCGCTGGGCATCCTGCTGGGCTTCTGGCTGGGGCAAAAGCAGAGCTTGCTGGCGCTTGGGGGGTATAAGGTCGTAGAGCATAATACCGGCTTTGGCGTAGGCGGGGCCGGGCTTGTAAATTTGTGTGAGCAGGCGGCGGGCGTGGGATTGTAGGATAAGGGTATCGGCTGTGGGGCGGGTAAGGTTAAGCTGGGCGCTTTCGTAGCGGCGGTCTTTATCGTGCCTGCCGGTGCTGATGTAAACAAGCATACCACTGGCAAGCAGTTTACCTTTGCGCAGTTTTTCGCCGGCACGGGCGGCAAAGGTGGCAACTGCCTGGTCAATGGGATCCAGGGTGACCATTTTTTGCCCAAAGGAACGGGAGACAATAATGGTTTTGCGGGGGCCGTCGGCCTCGTCTTCGCTTATGCAGGGTATGCCGCGCAATTCCTGCTGGGTTTTCCAGCCTGTAATGGTGAAATGGCGGCGTATAAGGGCTTCATCGGCATTACGCAAATGCAGGGCGGTGGATATGCCCATACTGCGCAGTTTTTTGGATTGCCGCCTGCCAATGCCCCAAATATCTTCAATGGGGAAATCGCGCAGGGTGGCTTCCAGGGCAGGGCCAGGGCTAAGGATGCAGATACCGGATTTTTTGGCAATTTTGTTGGCAAGCTTGGCAAGGGTGCGGGTGGGGGCAATGCCAACAGAAACGGTAATGCCAACCCATTGCTGAATGGTTTGGCGTATATGCAGGGCAAAGTCTGCGGCTTGGGGCACAAGGGCGCTGTCCACGCGGATAAAGGCTTCGTCAATGGAATAGGGCTCAACGTGGGGGCAAAGGCTTTCCAGGGTGGACATAACCCGGTGCGAAATATCGCCGTAAAGGGCGTAATTGGAGGAAAAAACGGCTACTTTTTGGGATCGCAAAAGGGAACGCGCGCGGAATTCCGGCTCCCCGGCAGGTATGCCAAGAGCCTTGGCCTCGGGGGAGCGGGCAACAATACAGCCATCATTGTTGGATAAAACAACAACAGGGGCATGCGCAAGATCAGGGCGGAAAAGCTTTTCGCACGAGGCATAAAAATTATTGCAGTCTACAAGTCCCCAGTAGGGGCCAGAAGAGATAGAGGAAGAGGGGGAAGGGGGAGGGGAAGAAGAGGAGAAAGGGGAGGAAGAGGGAAGGGGAAAATCAGAGCTTATGGATGGCATAGGTCACAACTCCCCAAATATGCACATGTTCATGCTCAGTAATATCTATTTCAGGGTAGTCCGGGTTTTCTGGGATAAGCAAAACACGTTCACCCTTGGTGGTTTTACGGCGAACAAGGCGTTTCACCGTAAGCTCGCCATCCAAAGCGGCAATAACAACCTTATTGTGGGCGGCAGCTTCTGAGCGATCTACAACAAGCAGGTCACCGTCGTGTATGCCCGCATGTATCATAGACTCCCCGTGTGCGCGCAGAAAAAAGGTGGCGGCCTCATTTTTCACAAGGTGCTGGTGCAAATCAAGGCGGGTATCCATGTAATCTTCTGCTGGGGAGGGAAAACCCGCTTCCACAGGAGAAAGATACAAAGGCAGGCCTTTGCGCAAGGGGGTATCGCACTCTGCCTGGGCGATAAATTCAAGGCGTATAGGTTGGGACATGGGTTTTCTTTGGGAAAAGGGAATGGGCAATAGCGGTGTGTACACTATAAGAGCAAAGTTTGCGGGCTTTGGCAAGTGCAGTTTTATATGGGAAAAATGAAAAAAAGCCCCCGTATGAAGGGGGCGTGAGGGTGAAAAGCAAAAAAGAGAAGCCGCTTAGATTTTTTTAAGAATTTGCGTGGTATCTTTAAGATTATCCATAACCTGCCGAAGCTGTGCCGCCTGTTGGGCAAGGCTTTCTACAGCTTCTGCGGCATTGGTCATTGAATCAGAAAGGCTGTTACTTATGCGGCTTACTTCCCCAATAACCCTGTTAATTTCTTCCGAAGTGGCAGACTGTTCTTCTGCGGCAGTGGCAATGGCGCGCACTTTATCCGCATCTTCTTCTGCCATGCGCAAAATAGTTTCTAGGGCATTGCCAGATTCCACAGCCAGCTCATTGGTTTCATTTATGGCACTCACGGCAGAATCTACATTTTCCATATTTTTCCGGCTTGCTTCCTGTATCTGGCGTATAGCGCCGCCCACTTCTGCGGTGGCGTGCTGGGTTTTTTCTGCCAGTTTGCGCACTTCATCTGCCACTACGGCAAAACCGCGCCCTGCTTCGCCAGCGCGGGCAGCTTCAATGGCGGCATTAAGGGCAAGCAGGTTTGTCTGGTCTGCAATATCTGCAATAACGGTCATAATTTGACCAATATTTTCTGCCTGTTCTTCCAAAACAGCCATGTCTCTTTTCAGGCCGGAAGCCGTAGTGTGTAAGTGCTTCATTTTGTTTACAACATTACCCACAATGGTGGCATTTTCCATAGCTTGATGGTGCATTTCACGCGCAGAGTCTGATGTTGAGCCAGCATTGCGGGCCACCTCAAGCACAGTGGCGTTCATTTCTTCCATAGCAGTAGCGGTAGAGGCCATGCGCTCTGCCACCTGCGCAGAGCCCTGATCAGACTGGCTAATTTGCTCCGCCAGGGTAACAGAAGCCTTAGAAATATGCGCCACAATGCCTTCCAGACTGTTCACAGTTTCCATGCGGCCTTTTATAATAGCCTCTTCAGCTTCTCTCCGCAGTTTTTCTTCAAGAGAAATATCGCGTGAAATTTCCACATGCCCAATATCCTGCCCAGTCATATCTTTCAGGTAAGTAAGCTCTATATGGAATGTTTGGCCCCTGGGGTTTGTAAAGCGCACATTGGGATTACCCTGCCGCAACTGCATAATGCCGCAGTTGGGGGTATTGCATATATCCCCATTTTTTTCTGAGCAGTGGTGCCCTTCTATTTCTCCCACAGACTTTTTACCCATAGCTTCCAAGGCTTTTTTATTGGCAAAGGTCCACTTCATGTCTAAGTCTGTTACGGAAACGCCATAGGGTACGGAATCCAGCACTTCTTCAAACCAATATACCTTTTCTGCCACTTTATTAAAGGCTTCATTAAGTGCACCTGCAAGCTGGCCCATTTCATCCTTGCTGTTGGTCTGCCAGCGTATAGAAAAGTTGCCCGCTGCAACAGAAGCTGAAAAGTACAAGGCTTCTTTAATGGGCTTTGTGATAGAACGTATGATAATAACAGAAATAAAGAGGCCAAAAAGAACCCCAAGAAGACTAAGCCCTATAAGGGTATTAACACTTACACGCTCAATTTCTATAAAACGGGCAGTAGCGGCCCCTGTCATTTCTATAACAACGTTAACACATGTATCAATACTTGCCTTAGCTGTGGATTCCGCTAAAGTAAGGCGCTTTTGCGACGCAATATACGCCCCAGCAGACTCTATATAATGCTCTAAACTTGCAAGCGCATTTTGCTGCATGACTTTTACTTCTGGTCTGATAATAAAATCTGCTGTTTTTTGCAGTTCTTCATGCGCCTGAGCCATAGTATCTAACGCTGTCTCGGCGCTTTGATCATTGGGATTTGCCATAAATAAGCGTACTGCTATGCGCCCCAGAAAAAGCTTTTCTTTTGCTTTATTCAAAAGAATAAGCGTGGTTAAACGCCGCTCAAGGTATTCTTCGCGTATGTTTTGTTCTGTACGCTCAATAATAGTGTTAAGATTCTCAAGCGCGCTTTTTTGCATATCCATCATATCAAGAACATTTTTCTCAAGTACAGCGCTTTCGTTTTCTATTGTCTGAAAAGCAGTTTGAAAATCCTTTAGCTTTGCCAAACTTTCTTCAATACGCTTTTTCTGCTCCTCAGCAGCAAGAGGCAGAATAGTTTTAAGCGCACTTTCCGCCTTAAGCGTATTTTCGCGTACAGTTGCGGCAAGTGCTTTACCTTCATCTGTCTGCGAAGTTTGGGTAAGGCTTGTGCTGATATATTGCAGCATAGCAACCTGCGCCTGCAATACATTGCCAGCAGAAGATTCCGCCAGTTGCATTTGCCTGGCGGTTTTAGACATATCCACCATAGCGTTCCACGCTACCCCTGCTGTAATCATAAGCAAACATAAAACAATGCCAAAACCTAAAAAAAGTTTTGATTTAATTTTCATTTTTCCTTCCTTATAGCCTGCCCCTGGATCTGGGGAAAAGCAGGCAACACACATGGGTTCTTGGTCAAAACAATGCGTAGAACTGATTTTTTAAGGTATACGCGCTTTGCATTACCCTTTTACCAGCTCCTTTCTATATGATTTTCTTAATGGATATAAAAAAATACAGCGCATGTATAGTGGCTTCTCTATTTCCATATCGCCTTTTTCAAAAAAAATAATGCGGAAAATTGCACTATATCTAAAGCGCAGCGCATTATAATTTCCTATTCAATACACAAAACATGTGCGAAAAAAAAACTTCCACATTACTTTTTTTGTTTTTTACATACATAATACATAGTATTATGCTTATTTATTTGCTTTCTGCATATATTTTTTCTCTTTTCCTCTACAAGCAAAGAAACTGGGTGAGGCTTGACATATTTCAAATAATGTTGAAATATCATTACATGGAAACCAAACAAGCAGCTACTCTTTTTGAAGCCCTCTCTTCCGATATCCGGCTGGATATTTTTCGCCTTTTGGTGAAAACGCGCCAAGTGGCCTGGTGGCGGGCGAAATAGCCAAACAATTAGCTATACCGCCCACTAACCTTTCTTTTCACCTCAAAACCATTATGCACAGTGGCCTTGCCAGCATGGAAAAAGAAGGGCGTTTTATGCGCTACAGGGCAAATATTCCTCTTATGTTGGATATGGTGGCCTACCTTACAGCAGAGTGTTGCTCTGGCAATCCTGATGCTTGTCAACAGTATAAAGACGCAAGCCCTGTTCCCCGCACACTCTTGCCTTTGCTTGGTTCCAAAGGATAAGCGAAGCTCGTGGGGTGTTTTTTTACCCTCATAGATGCATATTTCATCAACTATCAAAACAAGGAGCCTCCTATGGCAGATACAAGTAAAACGTACGAAGAAATACACACAACAGTACGCGAAGGGTACGCGGCTATAGCAACAGGCACGGCTGGGCAGCGCTCCTGCTGTTGCAGCAGTAAACGCAGTGGCCAAGCAGACCCTAACCGTCTTGCAATGGCTATGGGGTATGATGAAGCCAGCCTTGCCAACCTGCCAGATGGCGCTAATATGGGCCTTTCTTGCGGAAACCCTGTGGCTATTGCCGCCTTAAAGGAAGGCCAGGTGGTGCTGGATCTTGGCAGTGGGGGCGGCTTTGACGTCTTCCAAGCTGGCGAAAAAGTTAAAGCATCCGGCAGGGTTATTGGGGTAGACATGACCCCGGAAATGCTTACCAAAGCCCGCCATAATATTGCCCAGTATACAGCGCGTACGGGCCTTGCCAATGTGGAATTTCGCCTTGGGGAAATTGAATATCTGCCTCTGGCAGATGCCAGTGTTGATGTGGTACTTTCTAATTGCGTGATTAATCTTTCGCCCGATAAACCCCAGGTTTGGCGCGAAGTTTTCCGCGTACTCAAGCCCGGTGGCAAAATTTCTGTTTCAGACTTGGCCCTTATGAGGCCCCTGCCGGAAAATATACGCGAAATGGCGGCCGCACTGGTTGGCTGTGTAGCAGGTGCTGTGCTTGTAGAAGAAACACAGGCATTGCTTGAAAAAACAGGCTTTACCTCTGTTGAGCTTACCCCTAAGCCGGACTATGTGCGCAATATGCAGGCCTGGAATGACCCCTTATACAAGCAAATTGCAGATACCCTGCCCAAAGGCACAGAAATAGCGGATTATGTGGTAAGCCTTTCTATTTCTGCATATAAGCCCCATTAATGCATATAAACCCAAAAGGAATACCCATGCAAGATATACTGGATGCGCCGGATAATACCATTATCTGCTACTGCGGCAATATAAACAAAGGAAGCATAGTACGGGCCATTAAAGAAGGCCATACATCTTTTGCGCAACTGCGCGCTGCAACCGGTGTATGCCCTGAACCTAATGACTGTCTGCACAACAACCCCAAAGGGCGTTGTTGCAGTACAGAGGTAATGGCACTGCTTAACAGTGTGTGTGGTGTAAATAAGACAGCAGTACAGGCGAGCCCTTGTACATGTGCATGCTGCAAGAATGAGGGGGAAGTATGCACACATCCCCTTTAAAGTCACTTTCGTTTTTAGACCGTTACCTTACCCTGTGGATTTTCCTTGCCATGCTTATTGGGGTTGGCCTTGGCTTTGCCGTGCCAGACATAAAGCATGTTATCAACTACTTCCAGGTGGGCACTACCAATATCCCTATTGCTATTGGCCTTATTCTTATGATGTACCCACCCCTTGCCAAAGTAAAATACGAGCAGCTTGGGCAGGTATTCCGCAATAAAAAAGTGCTGCTGCTTTCTCTTGTGCAAAACTGGCTTATTGGCCCGGTACTTATGTTTTTGCTGGCTATTACCTTTCTTTCCGGCAATAACAGTTATATGGTGGGCCTTATTCTTATTGGGCTTGCCCGTTGCATTGCCATGGTGATTGTTTGGAATGACCTTGCAGGGGGCGACAGGGAGTACTGCGCGGGTTTAGTGGCCTTTAACGCCGTGTTCCAGGTGCTGTTTTTTTCTGTGTACGCCTATGTTTTTCTTACCATACTGCCAGGCTGGCTGGGGCTTGAAGGGGCTGTTGTAGATATAAGCATGGGGCAAATTGCCCAAAGTGTGTTTATTTACCTTGGCATACCCTTTATTGCGGGTGTGGCTTCCCGCTTTTATGGCCTTAAAGCAAAAGGGGAAGAATGGTATGAAAAGGTTTTTATTCCCCGCATCAGCCCCTGGACTTTGCGTGCTCTGCTTTTCACCATTCTTGTCATGTTTTCGCTAAAGGGTGAATACATTGTGCAGCTCCCCTTGGATGTTGTAAAAGTGGCCATTCCCTTGCTTATATACTTCCTTATCATGTTCATGCTTTCCTTTTTCCTTTCCAAACGGGCAGGCGCCAATTATGAGCAGTCTGCCACATTGTCTTTTACAGCCGCCTCTAACAATTTTGAACTTGCCATTGCAGTGGCCATTGCGGTGTTTGGCTTAAACTCCGGGGTAGCCTTTGTGGCGGTTATTGGGCCACTTGTAGAAGTACCTGTGCTTATTGGTCTTGTGCATGTGGCCTTATGGCTGAAAAAGCGCTGGTATAGCCCAGAACTTGCCTGAACAAGCCTAAACAGGACTGAGCAGGCCTGAACAAAGCGCCTTGGCAACATAGCTGCTGCATCTTGACGCACTTCCCCTCGCGTGGCAAAAGTAAGCCATACAACGCGCACGCGGGGGGATAGTATGTCCCAAATTACCAAGCGGGCCCTTGCCGCTTCTTTAGGCAAGCTGCTGCTCCAAAAGCCATTCGATAAAATAACTGTTATTGATATAACAGAAGATTGTGGTGTTAACCGCCAAACCTTTTATTACCATTTTAAAGATATACAAGACCTGTTGGAATGGCTTTTTAATGACACTATAGAACAGGCAGTGCACGATAAAAAAACCTATACCACATGGCAGCAAGGCTTTTTGCAGATTTTATATACCATACAGCAGCATAAAACAGCCATTCTTAATGTCTATAAAGCCATGCGCTACGAAAAACTTGCGTATTACCTGCATAGCGTTACCACAAACTTTATTCTTTCTGTTGTAAAAGAAAAAGCGCAACATGCCGCCCTTGCAGAAGAAGATATACGCTTTATCACAAGTTTTTATGCCTACGCCTTTTCTGGTATTATTTTAGACTGGATACGGCGCGGCATGTCCCAACATCCTGAGCAAATTACAGAAAACATAAGCCTTCTTATTAAAGGCGACTTTACCCGTGCTGTAGACGCATTCCGCACAGATGCACAAGGCAGGCCTTAGCGCTTTTTGCAGTATCCGCACTTTCCTCTTTTTCCTCCATTTCCCCCCTTCCCCACCACTTTTTCAACAGGCAGAAAAACCATGCAGTCTCTTACTCCCACAACAGAAGAAAACGCTCTTCTCGCCCCCATACTGCCGCATCTGGACGGGCTTTCAGAAATGAGCCTGGCAGAGCAGCAATTTCTCCATGCGCTTGTCCTCAGGCAAAAGCCAAAAAAAATTCTGGAGCTTGGTGTTTCGGCTGGCGGGGCTTCTGCTATTTTGTTGCACAGCATAAGGGGGCGCAATGCCCAGCTTTTTTCTATAGACTATTCTTCCCGCTGGTATAAAGACAACACAAAGCGCAGTGGCTTTGCTGTTACAGACAATTTGCCTTCTCTTGCAAAAAACTGGACTCTTTACACACCCGGCCTTGCCGCAAAGTACTTAGATACTATTGGCCCAGAAATTGATTTTTGCCTTATTGACACTATGCATCAAAACCCGGGGGAAATACTGGATACCCTTATGGTGCTGCCGTATTTAGCAGAAAACGCCCTTGTTGTTTTTCACGATATAGCTCTGCAAACAGCCAACCCCAAGTATATTGCCTGTTACACCAACTCCGTGCTTTTCAGTGTGCTGCAAGGGGAAAAATACCTTCCTGCAAGCACACATTTGCCCTTTGCCAATATTGGTGCCATAAAGCTTAACCCCGTAACAGCCCAAAACAAATACGACCTTTTTAACCTTTTGCTTATGCCTTGGAACTATATGCTGGGCGATGCGGATTATGTTACCCTGATGGAGCATTTTAAAAAATGGTACCCAGAAGATTGCGTGGCCTTGCTTATGAAGGCAAGGGCGTATTACGCTGCCCTTAACAGTCTGGGATGCCTTGGGAAATAACAAAAAATGCGGCAGGCACGCCGCATGTGTCGAAATATATTTATACAAATACGCCGCAATGTCTAAATCTTTGGCATTGCGGCGTGTTTGTATGTTGTGGGTATAGCGTTTTATTCGTAATGTGCAGTTGTGGCAAGTACAAAAGCCTATTTTACAAGCACTGCACAGCAATAACACTGTGTGCACAATACAAAGGAGAATACTATGTATTATTCTAATGGAAATTACGAAGCATTTGCCAGACCGCTTAAGCCGGAAAATGTAGACAAAAAGTCCGCATATATTGTGGGTGGCGGCCTTGCAGGCCTTGCTGCTGCCTGTTTTCTTATCCGCGATGGACAAATGAAGGGTGAGCATATACACATTTTAGAAGACTTACCCATCCCGGGCGGTGCGTGTGACGGCATTAAAGACCCGCAAAAAGGCTTTATTATACGCGGTGGCCGTGAAATGGAAAACCATTTTGAGTGCCTGTGGGATTTATTCCGCTCTATCCCTTCTTTAGAAACAGAAAATGCCTCTGTATTAGACGAATTTTACTGGCTTAACAAAAAAGACCCCAACTACTCCCTGCAACGCGCCACCATAAAACGTGGGCAAGATGCGCATACAGATGGTAAGTTTGGGCTTTCTGATAAAGGCGCTATGGAAATCAGCAAACTCTTCCTTACGCGCGATGAAGATTTATACGATAAAAAAATTACCGATGTCTTCACAAATGAAGTGTTCGATTCCAATTTCTGGCTCTATTGGCGCACTATGTTTGCCTTTGAAGAATGGCACAGCGCTCTGGAAATGAAGTTATACATACAGCGCTTTATCCACCATATTGGCGGCCTGCCAGATTTTTCTGCCTTAAAATTCACCAAATACAACCAGTATGAATCTCTCATACTGCCTATGGTCAAGTATTTAGAAGCCCAGCATGTAGACTTTATTTTTGATGTGCATGTCAGCAATGTAGAATTTGAATTTTCCGGCAAAAAGAAAATTGCCAAAACCATACTTTTCCAAAGAGCAGCCAAAGAAGAGCGCATTGACCTTATGGAAGATGACCTTGTATTTGTCACTAATGGCAGTTGTACAGACAATGCCACAACAGGCGACCATGACCATGCCCCGGAATACAGGCAGGAAGTTGGCCCCAGCTTCAGCCTTTGGCGCAATATAGCCAAACAACATGGCGACTTTGGCCGCCCGGATAAATTTTGCACCAATATATCCGCCACAACGTGGGAATCTGCAACTATCACCACACTGGATAACAAAATACCGCCCTATATTGAAAAAATATGCAAGCGCGACCCATTTTCCGGCAGGGTGGTCACAGGCGGTATTATATCTATAAAGGATTCCAACTGGTTGATGAGCTACACCCTGAACCGCCAGCCCCACTTTAAAGCACAACCCAGAAACCAGCTTGTGGTATGGGTGTACGGCTTATTTACAGATGTGCCGGGCAATTACATTAAAAAGCCCATGCGGGAATGTACAGGCAATGAAATTACACAGGAATGGCTGTACCACATGGGTGTGCCAGAAAGCGAAATTGCAGAGCTTGCCACCAATTCTGCCCATTGCATACCCTGCATGATGCCTTTTATTACTGCCTTCTTTATGCCGCGCACCAAGGGAGACAGACCCAATATTGTACCAGAAGGCTCTGTTAACTTTGCCTTTTTAGGGCAATTTGCCGACACTGTGCGCGATACTGTATTCACCACAGAGTATTCTGTGCGCACTGCTATGGAGGCTGTGTATACTCTTTTGGATATTGACCGCGGCGTGCCGGAAGTGTTTGCCTCCTGCTACGATGTGCGGGTGCTTTTAGACGCCACATACCGCATGACAGATGGCAAGAAGCTGGCGGATATTGAAGTGCCCTTTTTTGTAAAAATGTTGGAAAAAACAGCCTTAAACAAGGTATCTGACTCTGTTATCGGGGAATTACTCAAAAAGCATAAGCTTGTGTAAACGTATCTGCCCTCACCTATACAAAGGCCTGCTGCAACAATTGCAACAGGCCTTTTTGTACAGACGGTATATCCATAACAAGGCTACAGCCATATTAGCCCCAGAGAAAATAACTACCTTGTACTTTTTATAGAGTTAAGCTACTGGGTAGCACCTCCTCAAAATAAGCACGAAATCTATGCCCCGCGGGAGGTGGATACGGTGAAACGTATTCTACTGCAAGCTACTATTGTGGTTATTACTGCCATAATGCTTTTGCTGCTCTCAGCCAGCAAAGCCTGGTAATAGTTTGACCCCGGTAGTAGACGACACTACCGGGGTCAACTTCTTATAAACCCATAACGGTTTTGAGGAGGTTGGGGTATCGTGCGGGGGTCAGAGTGTAAACGCACTCTGGCCCTTTTCCCTTAACCTCGCCTATAAAATAAAGCCCTTCCCAAAGTCTGTCAAGTATAACAAGTTGTTCTTCGCAAAAAGATAAATACCTCAGCAACACGCATTCACCTTGACAGCGCGTACATGTACCCGCTATTGCTGTAGCTTGCCGCTGCCATGCTCCACATTTTACCCCCTTTGCATTATGTTTCCACCAGTATCTGCCTCTACCTCTGCCCCCCAATGTCTTGCACGCGCAGAAGATGTTTCGCTGTATTTTGGCAACCGCCCTGTATTCAAAAACCTCTCTCTTTACCTGTATAAGGGCGAACATGCCGTCTTGCTTGGCGCTAATGGCACGGGTAAATCCACACTCTTGCGCTTGCTGCAGGGGGAAATTCAGCCTTCCACAGCACCAGCGAGTGAAGAAGCAAGCGGCACTATATATTGGAATTTTGAAGGGGTAGAAGAACCCTACCGCATAACAGCCTTGCAACATGTGCGCCTTGTTTCACCTGCGCAGCAAAAAAACTATGTGCGCCAGGGCTGGAACATAACAGGGCAGGAAATTGTGCTTTCCGGCCTTGGCAATACCGCCATGCTGTATGGGGAAGTGGCCGCCAGCCATAGCGCACAAGTGGCAGAACTTGCCATAGCGGCACATGCAGAACACCTTATGGAAATGCCTGCCCATGCCATGTCACAGGGGCAACTGCGGCTTATTTTAATACTGCGCGCCTTGATATCTAAACCGCCCTTGCTTTTACTGGATGAACCCTTTGACGGGCTGGATACCGCCGCGCGTGAGCGCATTCTTGCCAGCATGGACCTTGCTGTAGAAAGCGGCAGCACCCTGCTTATAAGCGCCCATAGAGCAAAAGATGTTCCCCCCTTTGTGTCCTGTGCCTTGCGCATAGAGCATGGGCAAATATCGCGATCCCCCTACCCTTTTCCTGCACCAGAAACAGCACAAGCACCTGTAACAATGCCCACGCTGGATTTTCCACACCCAGCAAACATGCCAGAACCCTCACGCAACACAAGCGCACCTGTTCTTGAGCTGGAACATGTGGATGTATTTAAAGAGCGCCAACACATTCTGTACGATATACATTGGCGCGTAGAAAAAGGCGAACACTGGCTTATTACAGGCAGCAATGGCTCTGGCAAAAGCACCTTGCTGCGCCTGCTATATGGGGATGAATTTGCCGCGTATGGCGGCACCATACGCTGGAATGGCGAAGCGCGCCCTCCCCTTGCAGAATGGCACAACAAAGTAGGTTTTGTGGCAGATAACCTGCAATACACCTACTCCTATGATTTAAGCGCACAAGATGTTGTTATTTCTGGCCTGCGCGGCACCATTGGTCTTTACCCTGACTTTTCTGACCAGACAGCCCCAGAGCACGGCATGGCAATGGAAGCAGGCACAGAACAAAGACCACGGGTAACCCCGCAAGAACAAACAACCGCTCTTACCTGGCTGAAAGCTGTAGGCCTTGGGGATTTTGCCGCCGCAAGCTTCCATACTTTATCTTCTGGTATGGCAAGGCGGGTACTACTTGCCCGCGCCTTAGCGGGTGCTCCATCCATTTTACTGCTGGACGAGCCTTGCTCCGGGCTGGATGCCCCTAACAGGACTCTCTTTCTCCAGGCACTGCCTTTACTTGCTAAACAGGGCATAACACTTCTGTATGTAAGCCATAATGAAGATGAACATTTGCCAGTATTCACCCACAGGCTGCACCTTGAAAATGGGCGCGTGAAGTTTGCTGGAACACGCTAACATTGCAAGAAAAAAACAGAAATTCCCTGCGCCACACCGCTTATTTTTCTGCGCTCCAAAGCGTGTGGGGGTTTGCAAAAAAATACTCCACCTTTGAAAAAAAACGCCCAAGGTGCAGGCCATCCATAAGCCCATGATGAAACTTGCCTGCCACAGGTATACGGCCATCAAGCATTTTTCCCCACGCAAGAATGGGTACATCCTGCTCAAAAGCACGATCTGCCTGGCTGATAGACGTAAAGTGCACCCAGGGTACAACGCTTGCGCACACATAATTATCACCACAGTTTTCTGGCACATTAGAAATGCCTTGCTTGCCTGCCGCAACAAGTGGCTTAACCTCTGCGGCAAACTGGTCAAATGTAGGCGCGTATTCGCACCATATTTGGCAAAATATTTCACTTGGTGTCATAATGGGCGTCATTGCGGCTACACGCGCAAATTCTATCACTCTGTCATTTTGTATGCGCTGACGCACTTGTGGCACTTCATTTGCCGCCCGCAAAATACTGTATAAGCACAGCAGAAAAAAAGACTCCCCTTTTTCTTTGGCGCATGCATAAATCGCCTGCGCATCTATGGGGACAGTCATGTTTAGGTGAGGGTTGTCAAATGCTTTAAAAAACCTGAATGTTTCTTTCCGTTCCCAACTTTCCATATCAATAAAATGGGCATGTTCCATTAAAGAACTCCTTACAGTATATTTTTCAATAACTACCCGTATATGCTAGACAAAAGACAAAAAAACAGTTAACTAGACAAAAAAGCGTTATGCGCAGCACAATATGCCTACCATACACGACCCATGCTGCCAATACCTTAGGAGGAAGCATGTGGAAAAAACGGGTATTTGACATTATGCAGGCGGATCAGGAAAGTAGTAAGGCAAGCAGGGTAGTTGAAGCAAGCATTATGTCGCTGATTTTCCTTAATATCATCCTCATGATAGTAGAAACATTTGATATTCCACAACCTGTAAAGCTGCTGTGTACAACTGTAGAAATTGTATCCTTGGGTGTTTTTACAGTTGAATATTTGCTGCGCCTTTGGGTTGCAGATTTGCTTTTTCCTGGGTATCCCAAATGGAAGGCGCGATTAAAGTACGCTTTTTCTTTTATGGCTTTTATTGATTTAATGGCCATTTTACCATTTTATCTTCCATTCCTTATCCCTGTTGATTTAAGAGCCTTGCGCGCAGTGCGCGTTATGCGTCTTTTTATGCTGCTAAAATTAAACAGGTACACCCATGCATTTACAACAATATACGCTGTACTGCAAGCAAAATCCGGGCAGCTTTTATCTTCCATATTTATTGTGAGCCTGCTTATGCTTATTTCTTCTCTTATTATGTATAACATTGAGCATGATGTACAGCCAGAGGCTTTTCAAAATGCCCTTTCTGCATTATGGTGGTCAGTTGCAGCTTTTACAACAGTAGGGTATGGCGATATTGTCCCTATAACTGCTGCAGGAAAACTTGTAGGTATGTTTATTTCTATTCTTGGTATTTGCCTTGTTGCAGTGCCAATGGGTATTATTTCTGCCGGATTTATTGAGCATATTGATAAGGAAGAAGTGCAAGAGCCAGCAGATAAAAAAATGTATTGTCCCTACTGTGGAAAAAATATCACATAAATAAAAAGATGAAACTTTTGCGCTTTATTAACCACTGGCTTTAATTCCTTCTTTTAACGCCATACAGCTATCTAAATGCATAACATGGTGCCGGGTAAGGGGCAGTAAAATAAGGCCGCCCACAGTTTTTTTACCCCAAAAATCAAGCAGCCATTTAGAACC
>CAZPTC010000004.1:0-25673 GCA_964589455.1 uncultured Desulfovibrionaceae bacterium
TTATCACCATTTCCGATTCAGCCAGCAAAGGCGAAAAAGAAGATTGCAGTGGCCCGCGCCTGCAAAGTCTTCTGCAAACAGCCTTCCCTCACGCCACATATTCCCGGCATCTTGTGCCGGATGATATGGCCGGCATACGCACGCTTTTTGCCAGCCTTGCCCCCCAATGCGCCCTTATTGTTTCTACAGGCGGCACTGGCCCTTCCCCGCGCGATGTAACCCCAGAAGCCGTTTTGCCGCTTATTACCAAGCACTTCCACGGTATGGAACAGCTTATGATGGCGGCTTCTCTTGCGCATACCCCCAAGGCCGCCCTTTCCCGCCTGGTGGCGGGTGCCATTGGCTCCTGCCTTGCCCTTTGCCTGCCCGGCAGCCCCAAAGCTGTGCCGGAAAATATGGAAGCCATATTACCCGTATTGCCCCATGCCTTGGAAAAACTGGCGGGAGATGCCACACCTTGTGGAGAAAAACACCCTGCGCATATTTGACATACCCCGTAAAATTCCCCATACTCCTGCCGCCAATATCAAAAAAGGAGCCCTTATGTCCGCCAAAAATATGGATGATTCCACAGCCAAAGCCATAGTAGAAAAAGCAGAAGCCTATAAACCCCAAATGACCCGCTTTTTACGCGATATGATTGCCATACCCAGTGAAAGCTGCGGCGAAAAGGACGTTATAGCCCGTATTAAACAAGAAATGGATGCCCTGGGCTACCGCACAGAAATTGACAAAATGGGCAATGTTATCGGCTACCTGGGTAATGGACCACGCCTTATTGCCTTTGATGCCCACATTGATACTGTTGGCATTGGCCTTGCCCAGAACTGGAAGTTTGACCCATACCAAGGCTTTGAGGATGACGAAAAAATTGGCGGCCGCGGCGCTTCTGACCAGGAAGGCGGCATGGCCTCCATGCTCTATGGCGGCAAAATTATGCAGGAACTGGGTCTTATCCCCCCGCCCTTCACCATTGCCATGGTAGGCACAGTGCAGGAAGAAGATTGCGATGGTCTTTGCTGGCAATACCTTATAAAAGAGCATGGCCTTAAGCCAGAATTTGTGGTTTCTACTGAACCCACAGACGGCGGCATTTACCGTGGCCAGCGCGGACGCATGGAAATACGTGTGGAAGTAGACGGTGTTTCCTGCCACGGCTCTGCCCCAGAACGTGGCGATAATGCCATTTTCCGCATGGGTCACATTCTTACAGAACTGCAAGACCTTTCCCATAAGCTTAAAAATGACCCATTCCTTGGAAAAGGCACCCTCACAGTTTCGCAAATATTCTATACATCCCCTTCCCGCTGCGCTGTTGCAGACAGTTGTGCCATTTCTATTGACCGCCGCCTTACATGGGGAGAAGATAAAGACCTGGCTCTTTCAGAAATACGCAATCTGCCCAGTGTAAAAGCCGCAGGCGATAAAGCCCGTGTAACCATGTACACGTACGAAGCCCCTTCCTGGACTGGCCTTGTGTACCCAACAGACTGCTATTTCCCCACCTGGGTTATCCCCCAGGAGCATCCTGCCTGCAAAGCCGCAGAGCATGCCTATTCTTCTCTTTTCCACAAAGCGCCCCATACAGATAAATGGACGTTCTCCACAAATGGCGTTTCCATTATGGGTATGTTTGGGATACCTGTTATTGGCTTTGGCCCGGGTAAAGAAGCCCAGGCACATGCCCCTAATGAAGTAACATGGAAGGAAGACCTTGTACGTTGCGCCGCTTTATACGCCGCTTTGCCACTAGTGTATGGAGGAGAAGAGTAAGATTTTTCCTTCCTCCAGGCGCTCTTGCTATTCCATAGAAAATCCTTACTATATAGCCAGCCCACTTTTTTGGAGATTTCCTACAATGCCACCTTTGCGTTCCATTACAACCGTATCTGACAATGTCCCATTTGGAGACAGCAGAGATCGTGGTTTTTTTGCCCTTAGTCTGGTCAAGCCTGCGTGGGAAAATTTCACGCCTGGCCAGTTTGTGATGCTGCGCCCCACAACATGGGGGAAGGAGCTTACTTGGGCACGTCCTTTTTCCATTTGCCGTGTAACAGAGCAAACCCTGGTTCTTTTTTTCCAGGTTGTGGGCAGGGGCACTAAACGCCTTGCCAAATTAAAAGCCGGGGATCCGGTTGTTATCTGGGGGCCACTTGGCAATGGCTTTACAGTTGACCCCAAAAAACCCACGCTTTTGCTTGCGGGTGGTATAGGCATTGCGCCGTTTGCCGGTTATGTAGACCAGCACCCGGCACCGCATCATCTGTCTATGGTTTTTGGGCACCGTATGCCACTTTCTTGCTACCCGGCAGATACTCTGGCCCAGCGCATTTCCATGCGCACATTCCAAGATACAAAGCAGGAAGACCTGAAAGTCCTGCTGGATCATATAACAGAGCGCATGGAGGAAATAAAAAAGGCAGATGGTCTTGCCCTTGCGTGCGGGCCTATGGCCTTTTTGAAAAGTGTACACGCTATCGCGCTAAAAACAGGCGTACCCACCCAGCTTTCTTTAGAGCAGCGCATGGCCTGTGGTGTGGGGGCCTGCCTTGGCTGTGTCACCCCTATAACAGAACACTTTGCAGATAAAGACTCCCTTGGTTTACCGGCCCAAACCTGCACAAAAGGCCCTGTTTTTTGGGCACAAGATATAGCGTTTAACGAGTAAATACCCTGTTGCCAAACATAAACAGGAAAATATCCCTCAAATTCTTAGGTGCGTATGGAAACACATGTTACAATAAAAAAGGGGATTGGTGCGCTGCGCCTTAAAAACCCCATTCTTTCTGCCTCTGGTACATTTGGTAATGGGCCGGAATTTATGCCTTTTGGGGACATTACTTCCCTGGGGGGGCTGGTGATAAAAGGCCTTTCTTTAGAACCACGGGCTGGCAATATGTGTCCGCGCCTTGCAGAAGCACCCTGCGGTATGCTTAACGCTGTGGGTTTGCAAAACAGTGGGGTAGAGGCATTTATTAAACGTATTCTGCCCACCTTGCCCGTAGACGATGTACCCATTATCGCAAATATTTACGCAACAAATGAAGAAGATTTTGGGCAGCTTGCCAATATTCTTTCCCATGAAACAGGCATTGCGGCTTTAGAGGTGAATATTTCCTGCCCCAATGTAAAGGCAGGGGGTGTACTGTTTGGGCAAAACCCTTCGCTCACTGGCAGGGTGGTAGAAGCGGTGAAGTCCCATGCGGGGAATAAGCCTGTCATTGTCAAGCTTTCTCCCAATGTAACAGATATAACGGAAATAGCGCGCGCGGCTGAAGGTGCCGGGGCAGATGCGCTTTCCTGCATTAATACACTCACGGGTATGGCGGTAGATGTGCGTACGCGCCGCCCCTTGCTGGCCAATATTGTGGGGGGGCTTTCTGGCCCTGCAATAAAGCCTGTGGCTTTGCGCTGTGTGTGGCAGGTGTGCCAGGCAGTGCGTATCCCTGTTATTGGCATTGGCGGCATTAGCTCAGCGGAAGATGTGCTGGAATTTATGCTGGTGGGTGCCCATGCTGTAGAAGTGGGCACAGCCAGTTTTACAGACCCCACGGCTATTTTCCGCATTATTAAAACATTCCCCCAGGTATGCGCCCAATATGGCATTGAAGATTTGGAGGCCTTCCGCGGGAGTTTGCGTGTAGAAACAGGCAACAGCAAGTAGTGCCAGTATGTTCCCTTTTCGCAAAGAAGCAAAGCCCCGCAAAGCCCCGCATCTGGTATTAGGCCAAAGTGGGGAAGACGCGGCAGCCAGTTATTTGCGGGCAAAGGGCTATACAATATTGGCGCGTAACTGGCGCCACGGGCATAATGAGCTGGATCTTGTGGCAGAAAAGGGCGAATCCCTTGTGTTTGTAGAGGTAAAATGCCGTACTGCCGGGGGCATGTTGCACCCATTAGAGGCCTATACCCCTGCCAAGGCCCGCCGTGTGTGGAAAGCCGCAAGCGACTTTGTGCGGCTGCACCAAGCGTGGGAGCGCCCCTGTCAGGTAGATGTGATATGCGTAACCGCAAACCAGAACTCTCTTTCAGTGGAGCATTTTCCCCATGTCTGTGAACCCGCTGCAGATAGTCGCCACGCCGCTTGGTAATGCGCAGGATCTTTCCCCCCGTGCAGCCCTGGCATTGGAAAATGCGGATATTTTGCTTGCAGAAGATACCCGCCGGGCAGCCCTTGCGTTTGCCCGCTGGGGTATAAAGCCGCGTGGCCGTTTTATAAGCCTGCATGAGCATAATGAAGCGGAGCGGGTGCCGGAAATTTTGGGTTTTCTGCGGGAAGGGCAGGCTGTTGCTTTGCTTTCAGATGCAGGTATGCCCGTGCTTTCAGACCCCGGGTATTTACTTGTGCGTGCCTGCCATGAACATGCACTGCCTGTGGCTGTTTTGCCTGGCCCGTGTGCGCCTGTAACAGCTTTGGCTGCAAGTGGTATTCCCCCACAGCCCTTTGTTTTTTTTGGGTTTCCGCCGCGCAAACAGGGGGATATACGCGCGCTTTTTGCCCCTTACGCGACCCTGCCATGCACCCTTGTTTTTTTTGAACGCAAAGACAGGGTGGCAGGCACACTTGCTATTTTGGCCGAATTACTTGGCCCGAGAGAAGCCTGCCTTTGCCGAGAACTTACAAAGATACACGAAGAAATACGGCGTTTCCGGCTGGAAAATATGCCGGATTTTTCTGCCCTGAAAGGGGAAATATGCCTGGTTATTGGCCCGCCAGAGGGTAAAATGCAAACAGAAGAAGCGCAGGTGCTTGCGCTTTTGGCAAAAGCCACTGGTGCCCCAAAAGAGCGCGCCAGACAGGTGCAAAAACAGGTTTTGGGCTGGAGCACCAGCCAGATTTACGAGCTCACGCTCAGACATAAGGAACAACCATGAGCGAACACCCGGGACGCATAGCGGATAACCGCAAGGCGCGTCAATATTATGAATTTATAGATTTTTTCGAAGCAGGCATGGCGCTTACAGGCCCGGAAGTAAAAAGCCTGCGCTCTGGCCTTGTAAGTTTTGGGGACAGCTATATTGAAATACGCAATAATGAGGCATGGATAAAAGGCATGCGCATTGCCCCCTATGATAAAGCCCGCCTTATTGAGCAGGAGCCAGACAGAGACCGCAAGCTTTTACTGCACACAGGGGAAATACATGTGTTGCGTACAAAAATTGAGCAAAAAGGCCTTACAGTTGTGCCTGTAAAAATGTATTTCAAAAATGGTAAAATTAAATTGGAAATTGCCCTTGCCCGCGGTAAAAAACTGCATGACCGCCGGGAAGATTTAAAGCAAAGAGCAGAGCAGAGGGATATGGAGAGGGAATTTGCCCGTTAGCTGCACAAAGCAGAAAACCCCATAAGCCTGTACTTGTGCCTTTTGCTAAAAGTGTGTACATTAATGCCAGTGGCGCAAGGGTTTTCCTGCTCCATAAACTCTGGAGGTTGTTATGCCAAAGCTTAAAATTATTATTTGCGCACTTGATCTTTCTGACCACAGCAAGGAAGTAGCCGCTTACGCAAGTATGCTTGCCAAACTTTCTGCTGCCAAGGTTATTGCTGTTTATGCAGCCCCAACCCTTACCCAGTACACGGGCTTCCATGTGCCGCCCAATACTATTGACAGCTTTGTGGGCGAAATAGTTACTGGTGCGGAAAAAGCCATGTCTACCTTTGTGGCAGAAAACTTTGAGGGTGTAGAAGTACGCTCTGAAGTTGTGGTGGGCTACGCAGCCGAAGAAATTTTGGCTCTTGCGGAAAACGAAAATGCGGACCTTATTGTTATGGGTACCCACGGCCGTAAAGGCATTGACCGCATTCTCTTTGGTTCTGTTGCAGAAAAAGTGGTGAAAAATTCACCCTTCCCTGTGCTTACCGTGCGCCCTGCTGAAGTGGAAACTGTTATAGCCTAAAGGCCTCTCTACCCCAGAGAAAACAGGTAGTATGCAGCACTGGCTGGTGGCAGGCGTAAGTTTGTCGGCAGCCAGTGTCTGCTGGCTTTGTCTTTTGGCTGTGCTTACTGCAAGGCAGATTCTTGCCCATTTTTTCCTTAAAAAAAGGAAGCTTCTATGGTTCCTGTTCGTCCTGAAGTGGAAGGTTTTGTGGCGTATGAGCCAGGCCTTTCCATAGAGGAAATTGCCGCGCGCTATAATTTGCCGCGTGTCATAAAGCTGGCCAGCAACGAAAATCCGCTGGGAACCTCTCCCCTTGTGCAGGAAGTGCTGCGCCATAAAGCGCCCTATGCTTTCAGGTACCCACAGGGGGGCAACCCGCGCCTGCGCAAAGCCATTGCAGATTTCCACCATTTGGACGAAAAACATGTTTTTGTGGGCGCTGGTCTGGATGAAGTAATAGACCTTTTATTCCGCGTGCTGGCAGAGCCAGGCAAGCATAATGCTGTGGCCTCAAGCCCCTGTTTTGGCCTGTATGAAACCCAGGCAAAAATTGCGGGTGTAGAGCTGCGTCAGGCCCCTTTGCAGGAAGATTTTGCGCCAGACTTAAACGCGCTTTTGCGCCTTGTAGATGCAGACACGCGCCTTTTGTTTGTGACCACGCCAGACAATCCTTCCGGTTACTGGACAAGCCCGGAAAAGCTGGCTGCTTTGGCGGCTGCTTTGCCCCCCACATGCCTTTTAGTGCTGGATGAAGCGTACATAGACTTTGTGGAGGAACCCCACGCTTCCCTTTTGCCACGTTTGCAAGAATTCCCCCATGTGGCGTTTTTGCGCACTATGTCCAAAGCGTATGGGTTAGCAGGCTTGCGCGTGGGTTATGGCATATTGCCGCCGCATATTGCGGAGTATTTATGGCGTGTGCGCCTGCCTTTTTCTATAAGCGTGCTGGCAGAAGAAGCCGCGCTTGCCGCTTTGGCAGACAGGCCTTTTTATGATGCAACCATAGAAGAAGTGCAAAAAGGCCGCGCCTATCTTACAGAAACCTTACGCGGCTTTGGCTGTAAGGTTATGCCCAGCCAGTCTAATTTTTTGCTTTTTATGCCCCCGGCTGGTACTTTTTCTGCAAAAGCGCTGCACCAGACCCTTTTAGAAAAAGGCTTTATTTTGCGCACGCTTGGCAGTTACCATTTGCCGGATTACTTGCGCCTTTCTGTAGGCAATATGGAAGAAAACACCCTGCTTATGCAGGCCTGTGACCATATTTTCCGCGGAGTTGCCCATGCCTGAGCCACTTATTGTCACCATAGACGGCCCGGCAGGGGTTGGCAAAAGCACACTTGCCAAACGTCTGGCAAAGTCGCTTGGTATACCCTTTTTAGACACAGGCGCTATGTACCGCATGGTGGGGCTGCATCTTTTCAGCACCCTGCAGGATGTATACGCGGTAAGCGCGGAAGAGCTGAAAGAAAAACTGCGGCCATGCGCCTTTACGTTGGAGCGTTTTGACCAGGGGGAACCTGTGCTTTGCTGCGGGGGCGTGCCCATTGGCGCGCAAATTCGTACAGAGCAGGCAGGGCAATACGCCTCTGTAGTGGCGCAGTTGCCGCTTGTGCGGGAAAAATTGCAGCAAAGCCAGCGGGCTATTGGGGCAAAGTATTCCCTTGTGGCAGAAGGGCGCGACATGGGAACCCGTGTTTTTCCTAATGCGCCAGTAAAAATATTTTTGGATGCGCGCTTAGATGTACGCGCAGCAAGACGCTTAAAGGAGTTGCAGGAAAAAGACCCGCTCACTCCCCATACGCTGGAAGAAATTATGGAAGGCGTAAGAATGCGCGACGCGCAGGATAAATGCCGCACACTTGACCCTCTTGTCCCTGCATCTGATGCCCATATTGTGGATACCTCAGACCTTAGCCTGGAAGAAGTAGAAAGTCTGCTTCTGCGCCTTGTTCAAGATGCTGTTGCCACACGCGCAAAACAGGTACAGATTTTTTCTCACTTCAAAGAAGACGGGGGTATCACCATGGTGGATGTTGAAGAAAAAAAGCCCACCCTCCGTACAGCAACGGCTATGTCTGTGCTGGAAATGCAGCAAACAACCCTTAACCTGCTTAAAGAAAAGGCCCTGCCCAAGGGCGATGCCCTTACAACTGCCAAAGTGGCAGGCATTTTAGCGGCCAAACGCTGCGCAGAGCTTATTCCCCTTTGCCATGCCATTCCGCTTTCTTTTGTGGATGTAAATTTTTCCTTCACAGAAACTACACTGCTTATTGAAGCACAAACCCGCGCAAACTGGAAAACCGGT
Organism: uncultured Desulfovibrionaceae bacterium; assembly: GCA_964589455.1. Classification (GTDB taxonomy): domain Bacteria; phylum Desulfobacterota; class Desulfovibrionia; order Desulfovibrionales; family Desulfovibrionaceae; genus CAZPTC01. Next base: position 8,186 of record CAZPTC010000004.1, read on the forward strand.
GTGGAAATGGAAGCCCTTGTGGCTGTTCAGGTTGCTGCGGCTACAGTGTACGATATGGTAAAAGCTGTAGAGCCTGGCATGGTTATACGCGAAACCCGTGTAACAGCCAAAACCGGCGGTGAAAAAAATCGCATGGATTGACTTTGTCCGTGTCAGACCATAGCGTGCCACATAGCGGAAATTTTTTTTCTGCTCCCTTAAATTTCACCTTTGGCGGATTCCCGCCATTATTGCCTTTACAAGGAGTATTCCCATGAAATCCAACCCTGTTGTGGCTGTTGTTGGCGCATCTGGCGCGGTAGGCCGGGAAATGCTGGCAACGCTTCATAGCCGCGCGTTTCCCCACTCCAAAATCATTGCCCTGGCTTCCAGCCGTTCGGCTGGCACTATGGTGCCCTATGGCGATGAGGAGCTCCTTGTCCAGGAATTAACGGAAAAATCGTTTGAAGGGGTGGATTTGGCCCTTTTTTCCGCTGGTGGGGAAACCTCCACAAAGTTTGCGCCTTTTGCCACGGCATCTGGCTGTGTGGTGGTAGATAATTCCAGCGCGTGGCGCATGGATGTGCGCGTGCCATTGGTTATCCCGGAAGTAAACCCAGATGATTTGCATACGCACCACGGTATTATAGCCAACCCCAACTGTTCCACCATACAAATGGTTGTGGCCTTAAAGCCCCTGCACGATGCCGCGCGTATTAAACGCATTATTGTTTCCACCTACCAGGCAGTAAGCGGTACAGGCCAAAAAGGTATTGCCGCGCTGGAAAAACAGGTGCGCGACCTTTTTAATATGCAGGACCCTGTTATTGAGGTGTACCCGCACCAAATAGCCTTTAACTGCCTGCCCCATATAGATGTTTTTTTGGATAATGACTACACCAAGGAAGAAATGAAAATGGTGCTGGAAACCAAAAAAATTATGGGCGATGACAGCATTGGCGTAAGCGCCACTTGTGTGCGTGTGCCGGTGTTCTACGGGCATTCTGAGTCTGTGAATATAGAAACAGAAAAGAAAATCAGCGCCGCAAATGCCCGTGCCATTCTTGCCACAGCACCCGGTGTGCAGGTGCTGGATAACCCCAAACAGAATATGTACCCGCTGGCAACAGTGTCTGCCGGGGAAGACGATGTTTTTGTAGGCCGCATACGCGAGGATGAAACCATACCCAATGGCCTGAACATGTGGATTGTTTCAGACAATATCCGCAAAGGTGCGGCTCTTAACGCCGTGCAGATTGCAGAAGAACTGCTGGAGCGGGACTTGCTTGCTGTGCGGGATGTGAAGTTTAATTGGGGAAAATAAGCGTAAACTGAGGGGCAGTATTGCCCCGTATGTGCTATACGCCGTCTGGTTTTATAAAGCCAGGCGGCATTTTTTTGGCTTAAACTCTTTTTGCCATTTTTGCATGGCAGGATAATTTTCAGGCAAGCAGGATTATAATGCAAAAAAGGCCTTATCCCCCTTTACAGAGCGCATTCTTTTCGCTACCAAAGTTAAAAAACTGGAGGAAAATAATGCGTCTTTCTACTTTGCTTTTCACAGGTTTGTGTCTGTTTTTGCCGGCTGTTGCCTTTGCCGAAACCCAAAATGAGGTTGCCGCCGCTGAAAGCGCAGAAATGAAAAGTCAGGTGGATGCTAAAATAGCGGCTCTACTTAGCGCACCTGCCGGTGTGTTTGATGTGGAGTATGACAATGGGCAGCTTGTCCGCTTAAAAATAAAAGGGGAAAAGGAAGTGCCCACCTCTATGTCTGGCGCAAGAGGTGACCGTCAGGCCGCAGACAGCGCCAAACGCAACGCACAGGCCGCTTTTTCCCAATTTTTAAATAATAATGTGACTGTTGTGGAATCGGAAACAGAAGGCTTTCTTATCCAGGAAAAAGATGGCAAAGAAAGCGCAGAATACCTCAATGCCAGCCAGCGTACAGTTGCCAGCCTTTCTAACAGTTTCCAGCGTGGGCTTATCACCATTTTTGAGCAAATAGAAGGGGAAGGCCCCAATAGAAAAGCCGTGGTTATTCTGGGCTGGTCCAAAAAGCTGGTGCGCGCTTCTGAACAGGCAGCAGAAGCTATGCAACCCACACCAGCCGCTTCCTCCCCTGCCAAGCCTGCTGCTTCCGGACAAAATGCCCAGCCAGTGGGCAACACCAATACCCAAACCCGTGTAGGGAATGTGGAAGAATTCTAAAGGGGATACCTTCATGAAAAAGCATGTTGTTTTGCCGCTTGTACTGGCGGTGGTCTTTTTATGCGCACCGTTTACAGCGTATGCGTTGGAGGCAGATGAGCGGGCGGTTGTTACTACTGGCGTGGGGCAAAATGAAGAAGAAGCCAAACGTCAGGCATACCGCAATGCCATACAAAGTGTGGTGGGTGCTATGGTGCAGGCGGAAACCATGGTACAGAACGATGAGCTTATCAGCGACAAAATATTGTCCCACAGCGACGGGTTTATTACAAAAACCCAACAGGTGGGGGAAACTGTTACCATGCCGGGCGGCCTTGTGCAAGTGACCATGCAGGTAACAGTAAAAAGCACCCAACTTAAAGAAAAACTGAAGGCAGAAAATATTACCCTTGCAGAAATGGATGGGGAAAGCCTTTTTACCATGCTTTCTACCCAAAAAGATAAAGAAAAAGACGCCGTAAGTATCCTTATGGAGGAATTTAAGGGTTTTCCCTCAAACGTGTTAGAAGCAAAAGCCGACACGAGCAATATGCAGCAAAAAGAAGCCAGCGGCATGTTTGACCTTGTCATTCCTCTTGTTGTGAGTGTAAACCAGGAAGCTTACTCGGCATTTGTTTCTGGTCTTGTAAAAAAACTACAAGACTTAGGGTACAAAAAAGAAACCTTCCCTCTGGAACTTTCAGAAAATATTTCGTATTGTTACATTGGTTCGCGTAATAAATTGCAACCCACTTCAGAAGCGCAAAAGGAAAAAACTGTTTTTTCTTTAGCAGTTGCAGAAGTATTTAATCTGAAGGGGCACAGCAGCCGTTTTACAACATTTCTTTTGCCCTACAGTGTGTTTAACGAGTTAGAGAAATTTGGCAAAAACTTGTATGTGCTTATAGAACTTGTGGGACAGGATAATACAGCGCCTCTTTCTATGGAAGTGCCTGTTGCTATTCCGTATGACTTAAACACCAGCCTTGTCTTGGATGATAAGTATAATGCCACAATACTGCTGCTTCCACTTGCAGGGTTAAAATCACAGACCTACGAGTTTGCGAAGAGTTATCTTAACGGTGTGACACTTGAAGCACATTTTGCGCTGACAGAGCAAGAACTGCGCCAGATAAAAAGCATACGCTGCACGGTGGTAACACAGCAATAGGGGGAAGTATGCGCTATACCTGTTGGTTTAGTTATGCCTTTTGCAAAAAGGTAAGAAGATTTTTAACCCTTTTTGCCTTTGTTTTTCTCTGCGCTTCCCCTTCTTTTGCGGCAGACTGGCAGCAGGAGCTCAGCCAGGAACACATGCGTACCCCAGGGGTTTACCCCCTTTCTAATGGGCAGCTTGTGGCTGTGGGAAAGGGCAAATTCACCACCCAATTAAGAGCAGACAGGGCAGAGCGTTTAGCCGATATACTGGCAGAGCGGGACGCAAAAGTCCAGCTTGCCCACTATCTTTTTCCTCAGGAAATAGCCAAAAACCCTGGCAGGCAATACACAGTTGCGTATTCTGGGGTACATACCCTTTTTGCGCAGGGGGATGCAAAAACGGGTTTTCGTTTTTTGGGTGTTCTTGTGGACCCTGAAAAGGTACAGCTCATACGGCTTTCTCCCTTGGCAGCAAATGAAAGCTACGATATAAACGTGGCCCCGCTTGTAGAAGAATTGCTAGAAGCTGACCCCATGCTTGCAGAGGGGGGCGGGGGTATATTCCCCCAACAAGGAGTAGCAAACAGTTTTGTGGCTATAGGTGTGGGTTTTGCCGCTTTACCGGAAAGCAGTGAGGACGCCGGCAAGGAAAAAGAGGCCCGCACCCTTGCCACTATGGAAGCCAGAAACGCGCTTGTGGAATCTATTTTTGGCAGCAGTGTAAACACCTCGTACAAGACAACAGAAATTATTCTCCAAGGAACAGGAGGGGATCTTTTTAGGGAATTTGTGGAAAATTCTGTGCAACAGGACATACAGGGCTTTTTGCATAATGCGCAGGTGGCAGGAGAGTGGAAAACACCAGATGGCTATTTGGCGGTTGCGGTGGTAGTGGGCAAGCCCAGGGTAGAGCTGGGCACTGCCAATGCTGTGGATAAGGGCGCATTGCCAGAATTTAATATGGAAGAAGCGTGGGAGCAGGCTTTTTTGCAAAGGCCGTGGCTTTTGGAAGGGGGTGCGGCTTTTTGTATGCAAGAAGGCAAGCCCTATTTGCTTGTGGTGGAAAAAGGCAAGCTGAAGGGGGATGTTGCTCTTGACCTTACCCAAACCCCACTGCTTATAGAAACCACAGCCCGCAGTGCAGCAGGGAAATTTTTGGCTGGTGTGCGCTCTGCCAAAAATGTAAAAGAAACGGAAGCCTTTTTCCAAGATGAAAATGCAGCCAGCTTCACCCACACATTGGAAAATTTGGCTACAGAAAACACAATGGCTGTGGTACAGGGTATGCGCAAGGTAGGAAGCTGGAAAAATGCGGCGCAAAGCCACCTTGTGCTGGCGTATGTTATCCCATTGCCAGAGTGAGGCTTGGGTGGGCATACGTTTTTTCACGTCGTCCCACTGGTTAAAGACATGCTGAAGGCTGGCAGGCAAAGAGTTGACGCGCGGGTTTAAGCGGTTTATCGTTTTGCTTCACAAGGCGTTTTCTGCAAAACGCTTCTGTAGAATCTGCTTGGAGACCCGCATGTCACTCATACTCAAATCGTGGAATGTCAATGGAATACGCGCTGCAACCCAAAAAGAGGGGTGGGTAGATTTTTTATCGCGCCCAGCGGATATTCTGGCTTTTCAGGAAACCAAGGCAGACCCCAGCCAGCTTGCGCCAGAGCTTGTTAAGCCAGAAGGCTGGCATGTTGCTTATGCCGCCAGCACCGTAAAAAAAGGCTATTCCGGGGTAAGTGTGTGGAGCAAAAAAGCGCCCCTTGCGCTTACTGTGGAGCTGCCAGAAGAGGAATACCAGGGAGAAGGGCGGCTTTTGCATTTAGAGTACGAGAATTTCCACTTTATCAATGGCTATTTCCCCAATGGCGGGGCAGAGGTAGAAAAAGGCGTTTTTGTCCGTGTGCCCTATAAAATGGGCTACTTTGATGCGTTTTTGCGCTACGCCAAAGCTTTGGAAAAAACAAAACCCATAGTGGTATGCGGGGATTTCAACATTGCCCACAAGCCCATAGACCTTGCGCGCCCCAAGGACAATATACACAGCACAGGCTTTTTACCTATAGAGCGCGACTGGCTGGATACCTTTGTAGATGCCGGTTTTGTGGATACATTCAGGCTGATACATGGGCAGGAAGAAGGGGCCTACTCATGGTGGTCATACAAAACAAAGGCGCGGGAAAAGAATATTGGGTGGCGTATAGATTATTTTTTTGTGTCCGCAAGCCTAGTGCCGCATGTGAAAAATGCCTGGATAGAGGCAGATGTGTATGGGTCTGACCACTGCCCTGTAGCCTTAGAGCTTGGGGACTTTTAGGGAAAAATGCCGGTATTTCACCCCAGTTTTTTTGCAAAACAGCCAGTGTATATTGGCAATAGTAACCATACTAAAATATACAGGGTTTTACACCTTTATTAATGGCATAAGCGATTAAAAAAATCACGCTTTTTACTTGTGTGCTAGGTTTTTTTGCGCCCATAAAGAATGCCAAGTTTATCCATACGGGTGCGCAATGTATTGGGGTGCAGGCCAAGCAAAGCGGCTGCGCCATTTAGCCCTGCAATTTTCCCGTTGCAAAGGCGCAGGGCTTCTTCAATAGTTTTGCGTGTTTGCTCGTTTAAGTTCAAAGAAGGGCTTGCCAGAGCATCTGGCATAGCATGCGTGTTTTCTGTATTCCATCTATTGCCCGTATTACCTGGACTTATTGCATGGGAAAGACTGGTAGAAAGCCCTGGTGGGCTTGCATTTGCAGTTTGCTGCGCCTGCCCGGCGGCTTTATGCTTCAGCTCAAAACGCAGTTTGCCATTGCGGGAGGTAAGCACCGCGCGCTCTACCGCGTGTTCCAGTTCGCGCACATTGCCAGGCCAGGGGTAGGCCATAAGCATGCCAAGCTGGTAGGAATCTGGCAGACTTTCTGTGGCAATGCCAAAAGCGGTGCTTTTTTGTTTAATGAAATAATGCAAAAGTGGCAAAATATCTTCTGTGCGTTCGCGCAAGGGGGGCAGATAAATGGGAAAACCCATAAGCCTGTAGTATAAGTCTTCCCTAAAAAGGCCACGCCGCACATGCTCTTCTAAATTTCTGTGGGTGGCGGCAAGAATGCGCACTTTCAGTTTACGCGGTATGCTTTCCCCCACGCGCACCACTTCCCCTTCCTGCAAAACCCGCAAAAGCTTGGCTTGGGCCGCTAAGGGCAGCTCTGCCACTTCATCTAAAAGCACGCTGCCACCATTTGCCATTTCAAAAAAGCCTTTGCGGTCGGCAACGGCTCCTGTAAAGGCGCCTTTGGCATGGCCAAAAAGTTCACTTTCCATAAGCTGGTCTGGCAGGGCGGCGCAGTTCATGGCTAAAAAAGCGCCATCTCTTTGCAGGGAAAGATTGTGCAGAATTTTTGCCATACGCTCCTTCCCAGTGCCGCTTTCTCCAAGAAAAAGCACAGTGGCATTTGTGGGCGCAACATGGCGTATAAGGGCAAGGGCATTGCGCAGGCCGCTGTCTGCGCCAATAAGGTCTTCTTGTAATGGCTCTTCATGGATATGCAGGCGGCGTTCTTCTTCCAGAGTATGCTGCAAAGCCTCCACCTCTGTGGCGCGCATACGCGAACTTACGGCAACTGCCAGCGGGTATTGCAACTGGGTAATAAGTCTGGCGTCTTCTGCATCCAGCTCTGCCCCATGCTCCGCTATGACCCACAAAATCCCTAATGGCTCGTAGCCTATGGCAAGGCGAGTTATAATACAGGTGTTATCTTGGGAGGTTTCGCTTATGGTGGGCTCCCCTTCCAATAAAAGATCTACCCAGGCAGGGCGTGGCTGGTGGGCTTTGCAAAGCGCCGCAATGGGGCCTTCTGGCAGGGTGGCGTTAAGATGTAAAAAGTGATCCATCTGCCGCTTTCCCATGCGGGTACGGGTAAGGCCTAGCTGGGCATCTGTCAGATTGCCCACCTGTATGCTAACAGCCGTGTGTACGCTGGGGCAGGCAATACCCAACATAATGCCGCGTAAGGGCATGCGGGTTTTAAGCACCCCATAAAAGGCAGACAGGGATTTTTGTATATCCAGACTGGAGCAAACCGCTTCTGTGGCTTTATGGTAAAAGGCGTGAAAGTTGTCCATATTTTGTGCTTATAATTGGAATAATTTATGTTTTTCTTTTGAAAAGCATACCGCGCTTTTCGCATTAAGACAAGCATACTGGGCAACGCCCAGTGCGCTTGTTGACTTTGTCAACAAGCGGTCGGCAGAGGGAATAGGTGCGGCTTTGCCGCGCCGGAAATGACCGAATGCCGTGCCTTTCCGCCCAGCGACAAAGGAGCTGGTGGGCGGCGCAAACACCCAAAGGGGGTTTGTCATCAGTCTGCTTGGGCAATGCCCAGTGTATTTCCGTATCCAAGTTTTACTTGCAAGGATGGGGTAAACTATGGTATACAAATGCCTTGTGTTCTTCGCTGCCGTCTTTTTTAGCCTTTGCTTTCAGAAAAAAGGAGCTGACATGGAGAAATGCCGCACCCACTTTGCGCCCGCTGTGGTTTTTGCGCTAGCGCTAGGTGCCCTTTTGTTCCCTAGTGTTGCCAATGCTGCCGCGGATTTGCATTTACCGCCTACTCTGCCCATTTATTGGATTATCCCTTTTGTGTGCATGCTGCTTTCTATAGCCATAGGGCCGCTTGCTGTGCCACACTTTTGGCACCACCACTTTGGTAAGGTGGCCATTTTTTGGGGCGCGTGTTTTCTTATTCCCAGTCTTTTTGTGTATGGGGCCAGCATTACCACCTATGTGACCCTTCACGCACTTTTGCTGGAATACATGCCCTTTATTATTTTGCTGTTTGCGCTTTTTACTGTGGCAGGCGGCATACGCCTTACAGGTACTCTTGTGGGCACCCCTGTTGTCAACACAGGTATATTAGCCGTAGGCACAGTGCTTGCCAGCCTTATGGGTACAACCGGCGCTGCCATGCTGCTTATCCGCCCTTTGCTTAAAGCCAACAAGCACCGCAAATACCGTGTACACCAAGTGGTATTTTTTATTTTTCTTGTGGCCAATATTGGGGGTTCTCTTTCCCCGCTTGGTGACCCGCCACTTTTCTTGGGCTTTTTAAAGGGTGTGGAGTTTTTCTGGACAACATCGCACTTGTTTGTAAAAACCCTGTGCCTTTCAGTTGCGCTGCTCAGCATTTTCTTTATAGCTGACACTGTGCTGTATAAAAAAGAAGGTTCCCCTAAGCCCCCGCACGACCCTGCCCATGTTGAAGAAAAACTTGGGCTGGATGGCAAGGTGAATATACTGCTTCTTGGCGGTGTAATAGGTCTGGTACTTATGTCTGGCTTCTGGAACCCCGGGGGAACCTTTACCGTATTCCATGTGGAAATGAGCCTGCAAAACCTTTTGCGTGATCTTCTCCTTTTGGGTGTTGCGGGTCTTTCCCTTTTCCTTACCACAAAGGAATGCCGCACACTGAACAACTTTACATGGGAACCTATTCTGGAAGTTGCCAAGCTGTTTATTGGCATTTTTGTAAGCATGATACCCGCTATCACCATTTTGCAGGCCGGCGAAAACGGCGCGCTTGCGAGTGTGGTACACATGGTAACAGATTCAGCAGGTGAACCTGTAAATGCCGCCTATTTCTGGCTTACAGGCCTGCTTTCTTCCTTCCTGGATAATGCGCCTACCTACCTTGTGTTCTTCAACACAGCGGGTGGTGATGCCATGCACCTTATGTACGATATACCCAACACATTAATCGCCATTTCGGCTGGTGCCGTGTTTATGGGCGCAGTCACCTACATTGGTAATGCCCCTAACTTTATGGTGCGTTCCATAGCTATTGACCAGGGTGTGAAGATGCCCAGCTTCTTTGGCTACATGGTATGGAGTGTTGGTATATTGTTCCCGCTGTTTGGTATACTTACCTTCCTGGTCTTTATGTAACAAGCAACAGGCTGGTCATTACCGGCCCTAAAATACCGCGCCCGCGCTTTGCTGTGTTGCCCCTTTGGGGGAACGGGGTTACCCTAAAACAGCAAATGCGCGGGCGTATTGTATACAGCATAGAATGTACGTTTGCCTGACAGCCATTTTTAGGCTTGTGTACGCAAAAGTGTATTTTTGTGTGTAATACACAGAATAGTATAGATATGTGTGCAAGATTAGCAGGCAGAATACTGTCTCTGGAAAAGTGGGTGAGATTTTCAAGGTTTTTTTTAGAAAGTGGGAAATGTTTATGGCAGAAGGCTTAGGGAGTATTGAAGAGCTGGATGTACTGTGCGGGGGCAAAACCTGGCATATACATAAAGGGAATATGGAACAATTATGGGAAGCTATGGGTAATTTGGACGAAGGATTACCCTATTGGGCGGAAATTTGGCCTTCTTCTCTTGCTCTTGGGGATTTTTTGGCGCAGCAGCCCTTGCACGGGCTAACGTGCTTAGACTTAGGCTGTGGTCTTGGCCTTACCGCACTTGTGGGTGCCGCGGCCGGGGCTAAAGTGCAGGCTGTAGACTTGGAAGCGCGGGCAATAGAGCTTGCCTGCATGAATGCAATATGTAATGCGGCCTTATTGCCTTGCGAGCAGGTGGGCAGTAAGGAGCAAAAAACACCCGCAAGCCCCGCGTGGCCCCAATTTTTCTGCATGGATTGGGAAAAGCCCACCATAGTGCCAAACAGTGTGGAGCGCCTTTGGGCAGGGGACATTATGTACGAAAAGGTTTTTGCTGCGCCTATTGCCCGCTTTTTTGCCTATGCGCTTACAGAAAATGGCAAAATATGGATAGCAGAACCAGGGCGCAACGTGTTTTTTGCCTTGCTGGAACTATTGCCAGACTTTAACCTGCAAGCCACTAAAATTGCAGAAGTACCGGTTATGCCCCTTATCCCGCAGGAAGCGCCTGTACCTGTAACAATTTGGGAAATTGTCCGCACAATATAGCATTATTTTTCAGCGTATTCTGGTTTAATAAGAATGTTTAGAGAAAAGTGAGAAAAAAATTCCCTTAAATAACAATATATTGCGTGGGTATTTTTTTTTGCGGAATATGGCCAAAAATTACGCTTTTTGGCAGACGATCCTGCAAAAATTGAGAGTATTATTATACGCAAAATTTTTGCAATTAGACACTAGGCGCTTTATATCCCTTTTACTTCGCGCGTATAAAAGTCCTTAAGGTCTTTTTTTATTTCTACAGGTAAATAGTGCCAGCGTATGCCGGCAAGTGCGCCTTCCAGACCGCAAAGGCGGTTATAGCAGGCGCTGGGGTCAATAGCGCGTATTTTGCGCCAGGCTTCCTTTGCCCCTGCTTCCCGCAGGTCTTGTTCTGTTTCAATTCCCACTTGGTTAAGCTGGGCTTCCACCACTTTGCAATATTGGGGAATGTCTTCTTGTTATATGCTGTCCGAGTTTGTGCATTTATTCATATTTTTCTTATAGTTATTCGGTTATTATTTCCGGTTTTAATCCAGCTTTGCCCGGCTAAATGCGTGTCCGGTGCTGGTAGACATGCTGGTATGTTTTTGCTATCAAGATTGCCGGATAACTGTTGAAATACAGGCTGATTCTTCAATGTAGCCTGTCAATCAAAAAACATAAAGTGGAAAAGCTACCATACGGAATTATATTCGATAACTCACTAATAAAATTGTAACATTAGTATATATGCTGGTATTTTTGCTGATTTTTTGAAGATACCATCTTTGGAGCCACCCCATGAAACTGACTGACACCTTTGTAAAGCGCAAGCAGGGCAACGGAAAAGTGCAAAAGCACTCGGACGGCGGCGGACTGTATCTGTATATCACGCCGGAAGGGAAAAAATCCTGGCGCATGGGATACCGATTTTTGGGCAAACAAAAACTGCTGGTCATCGGCCCATACCCGGCCATCAGCCTGAAAGAAGCGCGTGAGCGCAGAGAAATTGCCAAAAAAATGCTGGTTGACAACATAGACCCCAGCACGGCCAAGCAGGAAGCCAAGCTCGCCGCCGCCAGTGCCGCTAAAAATTCCTTTGAACTCGTGGCGCGGGAGTGGCTGGAAAAATATTCCGCCACGCTTGCTCCCGTCACTTTGCAGGCCATCAGCAGCCGAATGGAGCGATACATTTTTCCGTATCTTGGCAAGCGGCCTATTCAAAGTATCACCGCCCCGGAACTTCTGGCGGTTATACGGCGGGTTGAAGGGCAATCCGTAAGGGTTGCCCACAGGCTGCTACGAGAGTGCGGGCGAGTATTCAGATACGGCATTGCCACAGGCAAAACGGAAAGAGACGTAGCGGCTGATTTGCGCGGAGCACTCGCACCGGAGCAAAATAACCATTATGCCACCATGACCGACACCAAAGCCATAGGCAAATTGCTCTACGAACTGGATACATACCACGGCACGTACCCTGTGCGTTGCGGTCTGCGGCTTGGCCCTCTGTTGTTTGTCCGGGCAGGTGAGCTTGCTCGTGCGGAATGGTCAGAGATTGATTTCGAGGCAAAAGAATGGCGTATCCCGGCAAGCAAGATGAAAATCAAGCAGGCACATATTGTGCCGCTTTCCAGACAGGCTTTGGAAATCTTGCGGGAACTGTACGAGTTTTCAGGAAAGGGACAGTTTCTGTTTCCGGGGCAAAATGAAACAGAGCCTCGCGTTAACTATTGCACCTTTACGCTGGCGCTGCGCCGTATGGGCTATACAAGCAGCGATGTTACCTTTCACAGCTTCCGATCCATAGCGTCCACGTATCTGAACGAACAGGGATACAACCGGGACTGGATCGAGCGGCAGCTTGCGCACGGTGAACGTGATGGAGTGCGGGCAGCTTACAACTATGCGGAGTATCTGCCGGAACGCCGCAAGATGATGCAGGCATATGCCGACTATCTCACAGAGCTGAAAGAGAAAGCCATGCAGACAGAAGGCAAGTAAATCTGGCCTTTCGGCTATGGACAAAGAACAACACTTATGATGTAATTCGTTTTTCAACAGTACAGAAAGCCTCGTGCTTCAAAAACTGAGCAAGCCAAGAGCTTCTTTGACCCGGTGTCCAAGGAAGCTCTTTTTTTGTTCTTGTAACAGCACGAGGTTTTTCATGTCACAGAAACAATTCCCTACTATCCCCACCTATGGCTTTCTGCGTCTGCCGCAGGTTCTCGCCATCTTCCCCATCAGCAGGAGCGCATGGTGGGAAGGCTGCAAAACAGGACGTTATCCCAAGCCCGTAAAACTCGGCCCCCGCACTACCGTTTGGAGGGCGGAAGACATCAAGGCGTTCATTGACAACATCAACCGCCAGAACGGCCAGGAGAAGGCCGTATGAGCAGCACACGTCTTGCGCGGCAAGTGGAAAAGCTGGAAGCGGAATTGAAGGAGAAAAAAGCGCAAATTTCGCGTGAAAAGCGTAAAGAGCGCGGCGGGCAACTGGTGGCACTCGGCATCATGGTCGAGGTGGCTTTCAAAGGACTGACTCCAGAGGGAAAAGCCAAATTGCGCGCATGGGCCGAACCGCTGGACGCCCGCAACAAGCAGCGTGTTCTGGCCGCGTTCGAGCGCCTGGGACTGGAAGAAAGAGCACCGGAAGCCGCGCCAAAGGCAGAACAGCCCGAATCCCTCACATCGGTGAGGGCGCACTTACCAGTTTCCTGCGGAAACTGAGTGCGCTCTGCGAGGCTGAAGGCATAATCGCATGGCGATTTACCACCTGACGGCGAAGACCGTATCCCGTGGCGCATCCGTCACCGCCGCAGTCCGTAGTGACTATATAGAGCGTTCCGGCAGGTACGCCAGCGACCAAGCGGAAGTGCTGCACAAGGGGCACGGCAATATGCCCGCCTGGGCGTCAGACGCCCCCAAAAACTATTGGGAAGCGGCTGACGCCCATGAGCGGGCAAACGGAAGGCTGTTCAAGCAGCTTGAGTTCGCCTTGCCCAAAGAATTGTCGCCGGGGCAACTGACTGCTCTGGCCGTTTCTTTTTGCAAACAAATGGCCCAAACCAAAGACGGCCCCCTGCCGGATAGTTTCGCCATACATAAAGGCCATGACAAGGAAAATCCGCATTGCCATTTGTTGATTTCCGAGAGGGTGAACGATGGTGTCAACCGTGCTCCCGCCCAATGGTTCAAACGGGCGGCGAAAGACCCGGCAAAAGGCGGCGCGAGAAAAACCAACGAGCTGCGCCCCAGGGAGTGGCTTTTGCAGTGCCGTGAACTCTGGGCCGAGCGGGCAAATCATGCTTTACGCCTTGCCGGGCATCAGGCTCGAATCGACCACAGAACGTTGGAGGCCCAAGGCATTGACCGCGCACCGACCACGCATCTGGGGCCGAGTGTGGCGGCAATGGAGCGGAAAGGAATCCCCACAGTGCGCGGTAGTCGAAACCGGCAGCGGGAAGAAGTGGTTTCGCACCCCGCGCCCATGCCCGTTTCTGCTCCAATGCCAGCCCCAACACTTGAAGAATGTCAGGCCGTTTTGCTGGCTCTCGCCAAGCAGGAACCCTACAAGACGGACAGCCATTATCAGGCCCAAATCAAGCCCTATATGGAATACTTTACCGAAGCGGAGGACAAGGCCGAAGCCTTCACTCTCTGTCGGGAACGGATGCAAGCGGACATGACCACCGAAGCATCACGGCTGAAAGAAATGAGTCGGGAAATTTCCGAACGCTTGCGCCGTTTCGGCGGCACCGGATCACAGCGCATAAGTTTGGAGCAGGAGGCCATGAACCATATCCGTATCTCCCCGGATCGTGAACAAGCCTTTGCGGACATCACCGGGGAAATGGACAGGGCTTTGGAAAGGAGTCGGGGGCGGGGCCGGTGACGGGAGAATACGGCATTTTCGCCTTTTTTGCCTCCGCAGTAAAGGCAGTTCCCTAGCGTATAATCGACTTTACAGGGAGGTGTTGGAATTTGCTTCCGTTTTAATGTAGCGAACATTACAAAAATATGATACGAAACATAACACATGATTTGATGAGGTTACTTTATGGCAAATAAAACCCATTCGCATGACGTTCATCGTGGTAAAGGACGCCCACGCAGTTTTGACCGCGACAAAGCCTTGCTCCGTGCTCTGGACGTGTTCTGGCGGCGTGGTTATGAACCCGCGTCCATAGCGGAACTTTGCCAAGCTATGGAGATCAATCCGCCAAGCCTCTATTCCGCATTCGGCAACAAGGCCAGCCTTTTTATGGAGGCGGTCAACTTTTATGAAAAGACATACTGGGATGCCCCAAGCAAAAAACTCATGGCGGAACCCGACATTCACCGGGGCATAGATGAGTTTTTCCGTGAAGCTGCCCATATCTTGCTTTCTCCCGATTCTCCCTGTGGCTGTATGGTCGTATTGGCCGCAATAAATATTTCCGACAATGCCGAAGATGTTGTGAAGTTCATCCGCGAACTTCGATTCATTACAAAAGATATGTTCGCGGAGCGGATCAGAAAAGCCATCAATGACGGCCAGTTGCCTTCAAATACTGATAGTGTCTCGCTTGCCGGAGCCTTCAATACCTTTCTGGAAGGCTTGTCCATACAGGCTCGGGATGGCCTTTCCCGAATAGAGCTGGAACAGACTTCCTCCCATGCCGTGCGCCTTCTGCCTGCCCGGTGCGCAAAAGTTTAAAGCCCTCATTCATCCATTCACATTCTAATTGTTTAAAATTACTAACTAAATTTATTTACCCCTGCCCCTGATAATATTTTTTTAGTGATCGCTATAAAACTGTTGACTTATTTTGTAGTGATCATTACAAATAGATCACACCAACTAGAGCCGCGCTTAGCAGGCCAGAAAATAACCATAAACACAGGAGACAGTCATGAGCAAGCCTACTTTGAATCAGGAACACAACGCCATCCTTGAAGTGCTCGCCAAGTACAATGAAGGTGGAGCCAAGCCCGACAGTTCGATCATGAAACCCGCTTTCAGTGAGCAGGCCACCATTTTTGGTGCGGATGCTGACGGCAAGCTGGTTGGTGGCCCCATCCAGGGGCTTTTTGACATTATCGACAATGACTTCAAACCCTCGCCCAACGCGCACGCGGCGATTGTCTATATTGACATAGTGGGTACAGCCGCCAGCGCCCGCATTGACACGGACGATATATCCGGTTTTCGCTTCACCGACTTTTTCAATTTGCTCAAGGTGGACGGCAAGTGGACGATAGTCAGTAAAATCTACCACACTCACGCTTAAAGAGCATACCGGAACGGGTTTAACTCCATTCAGTTAAACCCGTTCTGATGTTTTTGCTGCCTGTTTTCAACATATTCCATCGCAATAGAGAAGACGTTATGAATATCCGCCTGCCTGAGATGGAAGAACCCATTTCCACAAATTTTGTGCGCTGAACAAGGAAAAATTATGAGCAAGAAAATAGTTATTCTCAATGGAAGCCCCCGTAAAGGCGGTAATACAGCGGCGTTGTGCGAAGCTTTTTCTGCCGGTGCGGAATCTTCCGGCCACACCATTACACGCTTTGATCTTCAACAGTTGAACATTCACGGCTGTCTTGGCTGTATGAAGGGCGGCAAAGACCCCGCCAGCCCTTGCGTCCAGAAAGACGATATGGACAAAATCTACCCGGCTTACAAAGAGGCGGACATCCTCGTGCTGGCTTCTCCCATGTATTACTGGAGCGTCACAGCGCAGTTGAAAGCCGCATTTGACCGCCTTTTTGCCGTGGCCGAAACGGACAGCAACTACCGGAATCCCCGTAAAGACTGCATTATGCTCATGGCTGCCGAGGGTGACAGCCAAAACAATTGGAAACCCGTGCTGGACTATTACCATGCCCTTGTCGGCCATCTCGGCTGGAAAGATTGCGGCACAGTTCTGGCCGGTGGGGTTATGAACATTGGCGACATCAAGGGCAAGCCCTCTCTGGATGAAGCCCGTCAGCTCGGTGCGTCCATTTCTTGAAATATACGGAGCGGCATATGAAAAAAGGACATGAAAACAACCGTCAGGAAACAGGCGAAAACGGCTTTCGGCTATCACGCAGAAAATTTTTCGCGTTTTCCGGTATGGCAACATTTCTGGCTATGGCCGGAAGCTTGGTGCCAGGGTGGTTTTCTTCCGGCTCCCCAAGCCCAACGGCAGCATATGCGGCGGGAGCCGGAAGCCCCAAGAACATTTTGATCATCACCGGCAGCGCCAGGGTCCAGGGCAACAGCGAACTGCTTGCCGAAGCCTTTGCAAAAGGTGCGCGGGAGTCCGGCCATACAGTAAACATCTTTCAAAGCGGCCAGGACAGAATGAGCGGATGCCTCTACTGCGACGCCTGTTGGAGCACCGGCAAACCTTGTGTGATTGAAGATAACTTTTCCAAGCTCTGGCCGCTGCTGGAACAGGCGGATACCCTGGTATTTTGCAGCCCGCTTTACTGGTACAATTTCAGCGGCCATATCAAGAATGCAATGGACAGAATCTATGCCTATTCCAAGAAAAACAAGCTGCGGGACTTGAAAATTAAAGAAGCCATGCTGCTGATGTGTGGCGAAAGCTGGTTCAAGAAATCCTTTGACGGCCCTGCGGAAAGCTACAGGCAGATGCTTGGTTTCAAAGGCTGGAAGGATCGTGGAAGGCTTTTTGTTACCAGCGTCCATAACAAAGGCGAACTCGCCGGGAACAGTTCATTAAAAACTGCGGAAAAGATGGGGCGTGAAGCGTAGCTATTGTATGGCAGTAGCCTTTCCGTATTTGAGTAAATGAAAAGCATATCAAACAACTAAATATCGTCCAAGCTGCTGCGCACAGCAAGGCGTCCAACATCAGCATGCCGCCAAGTGCATGTTTTTGATGCCTTCGTGCGTAGCCCATCAGGAAACGGAGTTGGTCTGTTTTCTATTGCTCCGTGTAATTGCAGCCTTGACAGGAGTAGAGGCGGCTGTTGATGGCTCGTGCGCCATATGCGACATGCTCCAACCTCCAAGGAGCTTGGAAATGGCTAACCGCACAAAGACACAGACGTACACGAATGAAGAATTTGAAGCCAAGGCCCAAGAACTGATGCACATAGCGCTGACCATGAGCGAAGAACGTATCTTCGCCGCCCCGCGCTTGAGATCCCCCGTAGGGAAAACATTGGCGGAAGGGGCCATGACCCTGAACTACGCGCTGCGGGCCTTTTTGGCCGTGAGCCGTATGCAAGGCAAATAACCTCTGGCCGGAGCGTTCGCAAAA
>CAZPTC010000005.1:0-24932 GCA_964589455.1 uncultured Desulfovibrionaceae bacterium
GAGAAGCAAGTCTGGTGTAAGAGAGTTTCTGTTAATAACGCAAAATATTCTAAAAAGTGTTCCTCCTGTTTAACCTGTATGTTGTGTGTTTAGAAAATTACCGCAACCTGTTGCAATAATTTCCGGGTATGCTCAACGTTCTGTCCAAAACGCGCGGTTTTGTTTAAGGCGCAGGCGGCCCAGTGGTATATCCTGCCAGTAAAGCAGCGCATGGTGGCTGTTGTGCGGGTTTTCCAGTGTCAGGCTTTGCCCCTGGATAAGTTTTTCCAGCAGGGCAGTGCCCGCCTTGTCTTCCAGCTTAAGCGCAGGCAAAGGGTTTTGTTTGGCAAACGCAGCCACACGCGGTGAAAATTGGGGTTCCTGACGGCTGGAAACCTTGCCTACAAACAATCCCTGCCAGCGAAGGCCGGGGGGAAGAAAACGCGCTTGTTGAGGCACAAGGTGCATGTTGCCCCCAAAAAGCCCTGTCTGCGCGCCCGTAAAACAGGAAAAATCCAAACCTTCTGCGTGGATGGCGCTTTCTGCCAGTACGGGAAAATCTGCTGGGGTATTTCCCGGGGGCAAGGCCTGCGGGGAGGCGGTGTTTTTTTTGCGCAGTTTTGCGACAAAAAACCCCTGGCTTTCGCCTTCCGCGGTGTTAATACGCCAGAGTCCATGCCGGCTTTCCTCCTGCGTGGCTGTGGAAAAGCCTTCCAGAGGAGGCAGGGGCACAAGTTCCATATTGGGTTTTTGGGCTAAAAAACGCTCCACCTGTTTTTCATTTTCTTCCGGGTTGGTGGTGCAGGTGGAATACACCATTTCCCCGCCCGGTATCAGTAATTCCCACGCCTTATCCAAAAGCGCGGCCTGCAAACGTACCAGTGGCATGGTTTTGTCTCCCTGCCACATATCCAGAACTGTGGGATTTTTTTCCACAGTGCCCCAGCCGGAACAGGGGGGATCTAAAAGAATATACGGCAGGCTTTGTTCTGCCAAAGGCAAATTTTCCGCAGGGTAACAGGTGGTGATAACCTGCCCCAGGCCCATCACCTGCATATTACGCCGCAGGGTTGTCAGGCGGGAGGGATTAGGCTCATTGCCTATCACAAGGCCGCTTTGCCCCACCAAACCCGCAAGCTGGCTTGTTTTAGAACCCGGGCTTGCCGCCATATCCAGCACTCTTTCCCCTTTTGGCGGATTAAGCGCAAGGGGCGGTAGCATGGAAGATTTATCCTGTATGTAAATAAGCCCAAAAAACGCTGCAAGGGAAGACCCCAAAGGCTTTGGTTCTGCTGTCAGGCGGAAAACATGGGTGTTGCCTGGCATGGCTTCTGTTGTAAATGTGTATCCCTGGGCCTCTAACAGTGCCAGCACAGCCTGTTGATTTTGGGCCTGCATGCGGAATACGCGGGCTTCTTTTTTTATTCCGGCCAAAATTTCCTCCTTTTTGCTTCTTGCCCCCGCGGGGAAGAACGTGTATAGTGTTCCTCAGCTAAAGGATAATGTCAACAAAAGTCCGCATGGTACGGGCCTTTGTACTTTTTTGCGTATTGTCATACTTGGAGGAATATCCATGCAGCGTCTTTTTCGTCCGCTTTTCTGGGTTGTTACCTTTTTCTTTATGGTAAGCACAGCCCAGGCGGCCAGCTATATTGTGGCGCCTTTCCAGATTAATGGCCCCAGTGGTTTTTCCTATCTGGAAAAAGCCATTCCCCCTATGCTTTCTTCCCGCCTGCTCTGGCAGGGTAGCTTTGAACCTGCCGCCACGCAGGATGCCGTGCTTAAAGGCAAAGCCCCCACCAGCGAAAATGAAGCCAAAAATATTTTAACTGCCCAAAAAGCAGACTTTATTGTCTGGGGTTCTGTGAATATTGTGGGGGAAGAAGCCTCCATGGATGTGCGCGTATTGAGCAAAGAAGGCAAAACATGGAACCAGAGCGCCCAAAGCCCTGTTTCTAACCTTGTTGCCGGCTTGCAAAATATTGCAGACACCATTAACAGCCAGGTGTTTGGCCGCGCTGTTACACGTTCGCCCCAAAGCACAGGCGCCGGGGTACGTCCTTTAAACCAGGACTTTGTCGTGAATGAAACCCAGGGCGATGTATACCTTAGCCCGGAAACCCGCTACCAAAGCACAGAAACAGACAAACTGCGCAGCCAGGCTTTGCCGTATGAAAGCTGGGGTATGGAACTTGTAGACTTAGACGCTGACGGCAAGCAAGAAGTTGTTATTTTGAGCGAAAAAAATCTGCGTGCCTACCGCTGGAATGATACACGCCTGGATGAAATAGGCTCCTTTACCTTCAATACCAGCTTAAACCCCCTTATTGTGCGCAGCTTTGAACGCAATGGTAAGCCCTTTATTGCAGTTGCCACATACGACAAAATTTCTAAAGAGCCCCGTGGCTTTGTGTATACCTTCAATAATGGCACCTTCACCCAGTATGGCAAGTCTTTGCCTTACTTTATCAATGTAGTGAAGCTGCCCCCTGCCTTTAAGCCCACCCTTATTGGCCAAAGAGGCGACCAGGCCCGCACCTACACAGGTTCTATTTTTGAGTTTGTAGAGCAGGGCGGCTCATTTACAAAAGGCCCGGATCTTGGCGGTATGCCCAAAGAAGCCAATGCCATGAACTTTGCATGGATACCTGCCGGGGCTTCCCAAAATATGAATCTGCTGGCTGCTGTTGGTGCACAGGAAAATATTCTTACCTTCAATTCCAATGGCACCCGCCTTGCCAAGTCTGACGAAACATACAGCGGTTCTTTCATTAGCCTTATCACCAACCTTGCTATGGAAGGCCTGATGAATGAGTCCCCTGGTCAGGAAGCTGCCCGCTCTGAATATATCCCCATCCGCATGCTTGCCGCCAACCTTGGCAATAATGGCCAGTACGACCTTTTGGCCGTGCGCCCCATTTCTACTGCTGCCGGCATTTTTGCCAATTACCGCAATTTCCCCCAAGGCGAAATTCACGCCCTGTTCTGGGACGGTATAGGCTTGGATTTAAAGTGGAAAACCCGCCGCATTAAAGGCTCCATTATTGACTTTAATCTTGGTGACCCCAACAGCGATGGTGTGCAAGACCTGGTAGTGAATGTAAACACATACCCCGGTACCTTTGGTGTGGGGCAAGTGCGTTCCCTTCTCTTCCTTTACCCCCTTGGCCAGTAAGAGAGGCGCAGTATGGGCGAGAAACAGCAACCCCTTATGCCGGAAGTAACCTTTTCCACCTTCATCCTTTCCCTGGCGTCTTCTGCTCTTGTGCAGCTTGGGGAAGTGCCTGACCCGGAAACAGGTTCCACCAGGCCAGACCCGTTGCTTGCCCGCCATACCATTGATATACTTACCATGCTGGAAGAAAAAACCAGCAAGGGTATTACAGATAACGAAAAAAAGCTGCTCCAGGACCTTTTGTACGAATTGCGCATGAAGTTTGTGATGCAGCCCAAATAAGGCTTTGTATGCACCACGCACCCAAAATCCCGGTTGGCCTTTTAGGCGTTAGTGGCTATACAGGTATGGAACTGGCTAGGCTTCTGGCCACCCACCCATCCCTTGAGCTTGTGTGCGCCACATCCCGGCAGGAAGCCGGCAAAAAAATAGAAGATATCTACCCTTTTTTGCGCGGTTTTCCTATTGGGTCTGTGGGTATCACTGCCCCAGACCCCGCTGAAATTGCCGCCAAATGCCGCCTTGTTTTTATGGCTGTACCCCACGGTGTTGCTATGGAAATGGCCCCTGCCCTTTTGGCAGAAGGCTTGCGCATTGTAGATCTTTCTGCGGATTTTCGCCTGCATGACCCTGCCGTGTTTGAAACATGGTACGCAAGCACCCATACAGCCCCAGACTTACTTTCTAACGCTGTGTATGGCCTTGTAGAGCTTAACCCCTGCACCATTTCTACTGCCAGCCTTGTGGCAAACCCCGGCTGCTACCCCACGGCCTCCATTTTGGCCCTTGCTGCCCCCCTTGCCCTTGGTCTTATCCATACAGATGATATTGTGATTGACGCAAAGTCCGGCGTTACTGGCGCTGGCCGTAAAGCTGCCCAAGGCTTTTTGTACAGCGAAGTCACAGACTCCTTTAAGCCCTACAACCTTGCCAAACACCGCCATACACCGGAAATTGAGCAGGAAGTTTCCCGCCTTGCAGGCAAGCCCATTACCCTTTCCTTTAACCCTCACCTTGTGCCCATGAACAGGGGCATCTTGGCTACCGTGTACACCCGCCTGAAAGAACATATTAAGCCAGAGCAGCTTTATGCCCTGATTAAAGGCTTTTGGGCAGATAATACCCTACAGTCTGGTTCTTTCCAATGCGCCATTGGCCAGGATTTTATTCCCCCACCTGCTCCCCAAATCCCCTGCGACTGGATACGTGTCCTTCCATACGGGGAATTGCCCCAAACCCGCTTTGTGCGCGGTTCTATGTTCTGTGATATAGGGCTTACCCTTGACCCCAGAACTGGCCGCTTAATCATAACCTCTGCTATTGATAACCTTTGCCGCGGTGCCTCTGGTCAGGCTATTGCCAATGCTAACCTTATGATGGGTTTGCCTGTAACCACCGGTTTACACATCGCCCCGCTTGTGCCCTGATGCTTGTGTTGGGGGAAGGGGAAGAACTTTTTTGCAAAAAAGTTCTTCCCCTTCCCCCAAACCCCCATCCCTTTTTCAAAAAACTCTGCTTGCACTAACCTTTGAAGAAGTGTGTGGGAATTCCCCATGGTTTTTTATAAAAAAGCTTGTGCGTATTGCCCCTCATTTTTTTCATATTCCATTTGTTTTATTAACGTTTTAAGGAGTTTTGTATGCCCCCGTTGAAACCCACGCCTTTTATCTGGTTTGATGGCAAGCTTGTGCCCTGGCAAGATGCCAATGTCCATGTCCTTTCCCATGCGCTCCACTATGGCACGGGTTTTTTTGAAGGCATCCGCGCGTATAAAACAGCCGATGGCGCATCCGCTATTTTCCGCCTGCATGAACACATGGTGCGTTTTGTCAATTCAGGTAAAATTCTTGGTTTAAAGTGCCCCTACACTGTAGAAGCAATGGAAAAAGCCGTGCTGGACACAATGGTGGGCAATAAAATGCCGGAAGGCTATATCCGCCCGCTTGGTTTTGTGGGCTACGGCGCCCTTGGGGTTCACCCCGGTGATAACCCCATTAATGTTATTGTTGCCACATGGGAATGGGGTGCCTACCTTGGTGAAGAAGGCCGCGACCACGGCGTGCGTGTGAAAACAAGCTCCTTCAACCGTATGCATGTGAATACCATGATGACCAAGGCAAAAGCCGCCGGTAACTATGTAAACTCCGTGCTTGCCAAGACAGAAGTAACCAAGGATGGCTACGACGAAGCCATTATGCTGGATACAAATGGCTATGTGTCTGAAGCTACTGGCGAAAATATATTCATTGTGCGCGGCAATACCATTAAAACCACGCCCCTTACCTCCATTCTGGAAGGCATTAACCGCGACTCCCTTATGACTATTGCCCGTGACTTGGGCTATACAGTGGTGGAACAACAATTCACCCGCGATGAAGTGTATATTGCGGACGAAGTGTTCTTCTGCGGAACCGCTGCAGAAGTAACCCCTGTGCGTGAAGTGGATAACCGCACCATCGGCATTGGCAAAACCGGCCCTGTTACAAAAAAACTGCAAGATGCTTTCTTCCAGATTGTAAAAGGCCAAAACCCCAAATACGCCCACTGGTTGACTAAGTATAGCTACTAGTTTTTTTTGGGGGGGTACCCCCCCCAAACCCCCTCCCCCAACAACCTCTAACCCCCACACCATGAAAACAAACTCTCTGGCTGCGAAGTATCGGCCGCAAACATTTGCCCAACTTGTAGGGCAGGACATGGTTAAGTCCATTATGTCTCGCGCAAGCGCAGAAGACAAAGTGGCGCCTGCCTACCTGTTAAGCGGCACACGCGGGGTGGGTAAAACCACTATTGCGCGCATATTTGCCAAGGCGCTTAATTGTGAAAATGCGCCGACGGCGGAGCCGTGCAATGTGTGTGCAGCCTGCAGGCGGATAACAGCGGGCAGTTTTGTGGATGTGGTGGAGCTGGACGGGGCCTCTAATGGTGGGGTGGATGACATACGCCGTCTGCGGGAAACTGTAGGGTACGCGCCCATTGAGGGCCGGTATAAGGTGTTTATTATAGACGAGGCGCACATGCTTTCTAAGGGGGCATTCAACGCGCTTTTAAAGACACTGGAAGAGCCGCCCGGTAATGTAACATTTATTATGGCCACAACAGAGCCGCACAAGTTTCCCATAACTATTATAAGCCGCTGCCAGCATTTTGTATTCCGGGAAGTGCCGGAAACAACTCTTTTGTCGCATGTGCAGAATGTGCTTACACAGGAAAACTTTGCGTTTGAAGAAGAGGCTGTGCGTGTATTATGCCGCAGGGCAAGTGGCAGCGTGCGGGACTCTATGTCTTTGCTGGGTCAAAGTCTGGCGTTTTTGGGGGAAGGCGAGGCGCTTACCGCAAAACTGGTGCGTGAGGTGCTGGGGCTTGCTGGCGAAGAGAGTATGGAGCGCTTGCTTACTGCCATACATGGCAGGGACTTGGGCGCTGTAGTGCGGGAAATAGAGGCGCTCATGGTGCAAGGGGTGGATATGGGCTTCTTTTTGCGGGAGCTGACCACTTTGTGGCGCAATGTATTTTTACTCTCGCAAACAGATGGCGCAGGGCTGGAGCTTGGTATTCCGCCAGATGAAGTAAAGCGCCTTACGCCTTTTGCCAAAAAACTCAGCCCGGCTTTTATCCATGCCGCCTGGCAGCTTACATTGGATTCCCAGCGCCGTATACTCACAAGTTTGGAGCCAGCAACAGGGCTAGAGCTGTTGCTGCTCAATATCGCTTCATTGCCTAATTTGCTGCCCGTAGAAGACTTGCGTATGCCAGAAGGCATGGCGCAAGGCTCTGTAGCACCACCGCTTCCCGTGGGGGAGCAAAGTCTGGCAGGCAAGCCCCATAATACGCCTGAGCCTGCCAGAACATGGGCAAAACCAGAGACAGCAAGGGAACAGGCTGTGCCTGAGCCTGTAGCGAAAGCAGCAGGGACAGGTGGTGGTGAAAGCAGGCAAGGCAAGGCGCTTGTGCAGCCAAAGCCTGCGCATGAGCCGCCAAAGGAGCCCCAAAAGGAGCCTGTAAAGCCACTTGGAAAACCAGTGGCAACCTCAGTGGCAAAGCCAGTGGCAGAAAAGGGCTTTAGCGAAATTGACCCTCCACCGTGGGATGATGTGGAAGCTGGTTCAGAAAGCGCGCCGGATAGAACCCCCTTTGGCATAGAAGAAGTGGAGGATGGCGACTTTTTTTGGGAGGCAGAAGACCCTGTTGTGCCAAGTGCGCCACAAAGCGCTTCAGCAGGTAAGGCGTCAAGAGTTGCCACGCAGATGCCCAAACCGGCATACCAAGCAGGGGCAGAGCCAGGGCCTGCTGCATCGCTCGCGCAGCAGGGGGTTGCCAGTGGCAGCACGCATCCATTAATTGTAGGCGCCCGCTTAAAGGCGGAGCTGCAAAATCATCCTGTTATCCAAACGTTCCAAACGCTTTTTGACGCAACTTTGGAAAATGTTATCCCAGATAGTACCATAAAAAAACCATAAAGGAGTTTTCTGATATTATGAAAAATATGAACGACATACTTCGTCAAGCGCAAGTCATGCAAAACAAAATGGCCAAAATCCAGCAAGAAATGGCGGAACAGGTTATTGAAACAAGCGCAGGTGGCGGTATGGTAAAAGTGGCTATGAATGGCCGCCAGGAACTGAAATCTGTGCAAATTGCCCCGGCCGCCATAGCGGATGGGGATGTGGAAATGCTGCAAGATCTTATTCTCAGCGCTGTGAATGAAGGCGTGCGCATAACCCGCGAAACGTATGAGCGTGAAATGGCTTCTCTTACGGGCGGCATCCATATTCCCGGTATGTTCTAATATCGCGGATAATCTGTTCAAATAAAAAGCTGGATGTGACATGAAAAAGGCGATTATCACGGGCATCACGGGCCAGGATGGTGCGTATCTGGCAGAGTTTTTGCTGGAAAAAGGGTATGAAGTCCACGGGATAAAGCGGCGGGCGTCTTCTTTTAATACAGACCGTATTGACCACTTGTACCAGGACAGCCACGAGAAAAACCGACGTTTTTTTCTGCATTACGGGGATTTAACAGACGCCACAAACCTTATCCGCGTGGTGCAGGAAGTGCAGCCGGATGAAGTGTATAATTTAGCGGCTCAAAGCCATGTTCAGGTGAGCTTTGAAACGCCGGAATACACGGCAAATGTGGACGCACTTGGCCCTTTACGCATGCTAGAGGCTATACGCATATTGGGTTTGGAGAAAAAAACGCGCTTTTATCAGGCTTCTACATCTGAGCTGTTCGGCTTGGTGCAGGAAGTGCCCCAAACAGAAAAAACGCCGTTTTATCCGCGCAGCCCCTATGCCTGTGCCAAGCTGTATGCCTACTGGATTTGCGTAAACTACCGGGAAGCGTACGGCATGTATGCCTGCAATGGTATTTTATTCAACCATGAATCGCCCATTCGCGGAGAAACCTTTGTTACCCGTAAAATCACGCGCGGTTTGGCGCGCCTTTCTTTAGGCCATGCAGACTGCCTGTATTTGGGCAATCTTTCTGCTCTGCGGGACTGGGGCCATGCAAAAGACTATGTGCGTATGCAATGGCTTATGCTCCAGCAGGATGCACCAAAAGACTACGTTATTGCCACAGGCAGGCAGTTTTCTGTGCGTGACTTTGTGAACGCGGCAGCCGCTGAACTTGGCATTACAGTAGAATGGCGCGGGGAAGGGCTTGAAGAAACAGGTGTGCTTGCCCGGCTTGATGCCAAAAAATTTGCGCTGGCATGTGGCAGGGGCAATATGGAATGCCGTTTAAAGCCGGGCGATGTGCTTGTGCGCGTAGACCCCCGTTATTTCCGCCCAACAGAAGTGGAAACCCTTTTGGGTAACCCGGAAAAAGCCGCGTCAGATTTAGGCTGGAAGCCGGAAATAAGCTTTGAGGAAATGGTGGCAGAAATGGTGCGGGAAGATATAAGCATTGCCATGCGGGATGCCGTGATTAAAGTGGCAGGCTTTAAGAGCTATAACTATATAGAATAAAATAACCGTTAAGTTGTTTAATCCAAATTCCACGGTGCCGGGTATTCTGCAAAGAAGCCCGGCATTTCCAGTTTAACATGGTGCAGAAAAAAACTGTGTATTGGCAAAGGGGAAGCCCCGTAAAGGGTATCCCCCCAAAGGGGAAAGCCTTGGCTTGCCGCATGGGCGCGTATTTGATGGCGCGCGCCAAGCAAAATTTCTGCCTGTATAAGGTAAAGAAAAGGCGGCATGGAGGGCAATACGCCAGATAGTGATGCCTGTTCTGTTGGGAAAGGCACAGCAGGTACAAGAGGCGGAATTTCTTGGTTAAGCGCGTCCAAAGCAGGGGTGGGCAGCTTAAACTCTTCTGGCAGAGAACCCGTGGCTGCAAGGGCATGGGTAAGGGCATTTTGGGCTTCTGTCTGTGTAAGCTGGCGCACAAGGGTAAAGCGTGTATGGCGCAAAGGGGAAGGGGCAGAATGGGGCAAAACGCGGGTAATGGCGCGGTTTTGGGTATCTAAAGCAGCGCGGGCGTAAACGATGTCTGTAAAAATGGGGGCTAAATCTGTTTCACTTTGCGCAATAAGCAGGTAGGTTTTGCGTATTTCCCCATTGTCGCTGTACATTTTCCAAATGCGCTCGCCGTCTTTGCCTTGTTCAAGGCAGGCCATAACAAGGCCGCTGGTTTCATTATCCAGACGGTTTAAAAGGCGGGCTTGCGGGTACTGGGGTAATAGTGCGGGCAAGGCGCTTTCAAGGGATGCCTGCTTGCTGCCAATAATGTGCGCGCTGTGCAGGCCTGCGGGTTTAAACAGGGCTGCAAAAGGGGGCTGGACATGAACAACATGTGGAGCCATATGTGGTACAAGGTGCGGCACTGCGCTGACGTGCGCGGGTGCGCGCTGGGCAGGCATTTTTTGCTGCCCTGCTTGATGGGTAGGGAAGTTTTCTGGCAATCCAGGCTGGGTTTGTAATGTATCCCCACTTTTTACTTTATAGCCGGAATCCCGCATTTTCCCATTCACAAGCACAAGCCCATTTTCGCAAACACGCCTGCGTGCGCGCAGACCCCAGCCGGGCAGTAAGTGGGTAAGGGCAGCGTCTAATCTTTGCCCTGCTTCTTGTGGAGAAATGGTGTATGTGGTCATAAAATGGGGAAATACTGGTTATGGGCAAAAAATGTCTACAAAGGCGTGTACCAACTTAATCCCACTTTGTCACCTTAATATCTGCAAAGTGCGCCACAGTGCCCATATCTACCCAAAGGCCTATGCCGCCGCGGGCATTGTGGCCAAGTTTCAGGTCATCCACAAGCAGGCAGGGTTGCTCGGCATTGTGCATATACAAGCGGGTTTTTTCGGCCTGCACTTCTATACGCATGTGCATCCATGTATCCACTTGCAGGTCGCAGTAAGATTCATACTTTTCTGGTGCGTGTTTGCGGAAATACGCAAAGTCGTATGTGGGGAAGGAAAAATACTGCACACTGTGGTTGCGGCGCACTTGATCTGCTGCACGTCCATTTGTTGGGCGGACATACAGGCCTTCAAAGTGTTTTGATTCTGGCGCAATGCGAAAGCCAATGCCAGCAAAACCTCTTGCAAAGCTTTCAGCATCTTTTGCCAAAGAGCTTGCTAAAGAAAGTTCTATAATGCCATCATGGAAATCTATATCCGGCAAGTACGCAAAGTGGGGGCCATCTGCAATATAGCCGGTTTCTGCAGTAAAGCCAGAAATAAGTTGCACCTGCAAGGCGTGTTTTTCTTTGTACATGCAAGGCTGCGCCACAACTTTATTGGGAACAAAGCTGGCAAACTGTTCCGGGCCATATATATACTCGGTTTTTTGTTGCACAGGTTTAAAGCATGAAGCAGGGCTGGGCAGGGACATGTGGCACCTCTCAGGGTAGTGAAGGCCGGCGGTATAAGGAGTGGTAAACTGTTCGATATAAAACTAATAGACTGCCTTGTCTTTGTCAAGCAGACATATACAG
This sequence comes from uncultured Desulfovibrionaceae bacterium, assembly GCA_964589455.1. Lineage (GTDB taxonomy): Bacteria > Desulfobacterota > Desulfovibrionia > Desulfovibrionales > Desulfovibrionaceae > CAZPTC01. The sequence goes on from CAZPTC010000005.1 coordinate 11,102, forward strand.
TAGCATAACTTACTGTAATAGAAGGTGAATTAAAAAATAGGGTATATACGCAAACATTCCACATATCCCCCATTATCTGGATAAACGGGGATGTGTGGAATGTGAGATGGAAGAAGGAGGAGCTTAGGAGTTCTTCATTTCTGTAAGCAGGGTAGAGAGCACCCGTGCTTGCTCTGAAAGTTCATTGACCACTTGTGCAGCCTCGTGCATGGTATGTGCGGTAGCGGTGGAAATGCCATTTATATCGCTTATGGAGCGGTTAATTTCCTCACTGGTTGCAGACTGTTGTTCTGCTGCTGTGGCGATTGCGCGCACTTGGTCTGCTGTTGTGTCCATCATCTGCACAATTTTAGCAAGAGATTCTCCAGATTGCTGGGCAAAAGCCGTTGCTTCATCAATAGTAGTGGTGGAGTGTTCCATTTGTGTCATGCTTTGCGCAGCAGAACTCTGTATAGATGTTATAGCCTTGCTTACCACTGCCGTTGAATCCATAGTTTTTTCTGCCAGTTTACGCACTTCGTCTGCTACCACGGCAAAGCCGCGGCCTGCGTCTCCTGCACGTGCAGCCTCAATAGCGGCATTAAGGGCCAGCAGGTTGGTTTGGTCTGCAATGTCTGAAATAACGCCCATAATTTGGCTTATTGACTGCGCATGTTCATTAAGCGTAGCCATATCTTCTTTTAGCTTCATAGCCTGGGTCTGCACACTTTGTATGCTCTGCACAGACTTTTGCACAACAGTTGCGCCGTTTTCAGCTTCCTGCCTTGTAGCGGCCGATAAATCTGAAGTCTGGCCAGCGCTTTTTGCCACTTCCAGCACAGTGGAATTCATTTCTTCCATAGCGGTTGCTGTTTCTGTTACTCTGGCGGCCTGGTTGCTTGCGCCCTGCTCTGATGCCCTAATTTGATGGGTAAGATTGCTGGAAGCCTGCGATACCACTCCTACCACGCTTTCAAGCTGTGCTGCCGCCGCAAGCATACCTTCACGCCGTGCGCGTTCTGCCGCTGCTTTAGCGGCAGTGGCTTCCTCTACAGCCACTTGGGCTTGCTTTGCCTTTTCACCAGCTTCTGCGCTTTTTACATCCGCCTCTGCAATTTTGGATTTAAGGTGCTCAACCATGGTGATTAATGCCTGGCTCAGCTTGCCAATTTCATCCTTTTGGTCAACATATAAAGGGGTATCAAGGTTGCCCTCTGCCACGCGCATTGCGCCTGCTGTAAGCATTTTAACCGGGCGCGCAATGCTTAGGGCCACTGTAACCATGCCCGCCAGCACAAAAGCAATGACAATAGCCCCAATGATAAGCGTGTAGTTTAACATGCGGGCAACTGGCGCCATAATGGTATCCACGGGAGCGCCCACTGCCAGAGTCCAAGGCGTGCCAGAGCTCCCTATTGGGAAGGAAGTAAAGCTGAGCATCATAGAAGTGCCGGTTGCAGAAGCAGGCAAAGTAAAGGCTAAGTTTTTGCCCTGTTTTACGGCTTCTGCCACTTGCGCCGCAACATCTGCGCCCATAATGTCCACTTCGCTTTCCCGCATTTGTTTGCCAATACGGGAAGGGTCAAAGTGCGCAGAAACAATGCCGCTATTGCTGAACAACGCTGCAATACCATTGCCGTATGGCTGAATAGTGCTTGTTATGGCCTGGAGTGAGGAAAGCTCTATATCTGCGCCTACAACCCCCACTACCTTGCCATTGTTGATAATGGGAACAGAGATAGAGGTAAGAAGCACCTGCTTGCCACCGCTTGTATAGGTGTAGGGATTAATAACAGATTCTTTTCCTGTCTTGTAAGGGATAAGAAAGTAGTCGCCCGCGCCTTGAGTTTCATAATCTACCAAAGCCGCCACCTGAATACTGCCATTAACTTTGCTGAAATTGGGTATGTAGCGGCCAGATGCATCACTGCCTTGTGTATGCGCAAAGTTTGCATCGGCAGCATCCAAGGCATCTGGCAGCCAGCATGTCCATATACTTGTAAAAGTTTGGTTATTTTCTAATGCACCTTTAAGCATATTATTGTATATTGTACGCCGCTCTGCAATAGGTAGGTCATTATACTGCTGCATTACCTGCGCAAGTGTACGCACTGTATCCATAGTCTTGTTAAAAACAATCTGCATTTCACTTGCATATTTGTCAGAAATAGTGTCCAAAAGCTCTGCTGCAGATTTTTCTTGCAAAGCTTTTGAGCGATCATACGTTACAGCCCCCATTACTATTACACCAATAATATTAATGGCAAGCGATGCAGCGATGATTTTACGAGATATAGAGAGATCTTTAAAGCGTAACATTTGTCCTCCAGGCAGAATAGGTAGTTGTAGTATAGGATAAACGCTTTTAAGGTGTTTTTTGTGTATTAATTGTCAGAATCTCTCCTTGAACATATTTTCCCCGCGGGAAGCTGAAAACCAAGCGCAAGTAAACGCTTTAAACGTACAATCGTCCAAGTTTACCTTAACTTTAGTCTAACAAAATATGATAAAAGTGCAAGATATGCGGAAGAAAATTAAAATCCCCAGTAAGTACATTCTGATACAGGAAAAAATACCCACGCAATATACACTGCTGGGTATTCATACTGCCCTTGGCATACGCCTTGGCCATGGTATAACCTTTTTTGCTTTACAACAGCCCTTTACAAGGCTCCCACCTACTCCGGGTACCAGATTTTTGAGAGTGTCAGTCCTTGGGGCGGGGCCGTAACAGGCGCTTTACGCCTGTCACGCGCAGCCAAAATTTCCGGCACAGAATCTGGGTCTATTTTTCCCTTACCCGCTGCCACAATAAGCCCCACCATATTGCGCACCATTTGCTTTAAAAAGCCGCTGCCCTCAAAATAAAGCTCCAGCCCATGCTGCCCCTCTTCCAGCAGCCCTTCCGGACTGCGGGTAAGCGCAAAAATTTCCCGCTCAGTTGTCTTTATGGGTGTGCCCGCGTTCTGCATGCTTTTAAAATCCTGCTTCCCACGCAAGTACCCCATTGCTTTATCCATTTTTTCCACATCTACTGGCCCACATGTCCATACAAAAGGGAACAGCTTGGGCGGCGTATACCGCAAAGATAACCACAGCCTGTAGGTATAGGCTTTTTTAATTGCGTCAAAACATGCATTGAAGTCTGGCCGTGTCAGGCTTGCTTCTACCACCCGTATATCCCGCGGAAGTAAGGTATTAAGCGCAAGCTGCCAATCCAGCCCGGCCTTTTGCTCTGGTATGTCGCAATGCGCCACCTGCGCATCCGCATGGACGCCGGAGTCTGTTCTGCTTGCCGCCAGCACATGCACATGTGTGCCCACAATATGGCTTACCACCTCTTCCATTTTGGCTTGTACTGTTGGTGGGTTTTCCTGCTCTTTCCAGGCCTGTATCTGCCAGCCGTGGTAATGGGTACCCACATAAGCAAGGGTTAGCTTAAGCCTTGGCATTACAAATCCACCAGCTCCACATCATCTTCTGACACTGCTGCCCCCAAAAAACGCGAACCCATAAGCGCAAAGCGCGCCACATCATCTGTTGTTAAAAAGTGTGTTTTACCCGCCTTTTTTTGCGTAGTGGCCAAGTCCTGCTTGTGCAATTCTTTTTCTACCTCTTCTGCCGTTGTTGCCGCAGAATCTACCAACACAACCCCCGGCCCTGCTACATTATGCAAGGCTTCTGCCATTAGCGGAAAATGCGTGCAGCCCAGTACCAAACAGTCTGGCCTTGCCGTGGCTTCTGCCTTAAAAATTGCATCCAGATACCTTGCCGCTATGCCTTCCACCAGCGGGCCTTCTACCAGGCCATCTTCCGCCAGTGGCACAAAAAGCGGACACGCCTTTTCCAGCACCTCCGCATCTGGCCTTAATTGCCGTATGGCCCTGCCATACGCCTTGCCCCGTACCGTGGATTCAGTTGCTATAACAGCTATACGGCCACTGGCAGACGTTTTTACCGCCGCCTTTGCCCCAGGCTTTACCACCCCCACAACCGGCACCTGCGGCCACGCACTTGCCAGCGCCGGTAATGCCACCGCACTTGCCGTGTTACACGCCACAACCAACAGCTTAATACGCCTGTTCATTAAATGCGCAGATGCCTGCAACGCATACCGCACTATGGTTTCCTGACTTTTTGTGCCATACGGTAAACGCGCTGTGTCGCCAAGATACAAATAATCCTCATGCGGCATAAGCGCTTGCATGGCTCTGAGAACTGTAAGGCCGCCAACGCCTGAATCAAAAAGGCCTATTGGTAATGTTTGCATAGTGTTTTTTTTGGGGGGGATAATCCCCCCCAAACCCCCTTATTGCGCGAGAGTGCCGCTTGTTTGGGCCAAATCGCGCTTCAAATATTTTTTTTGGTATTTTGTAAAGTATTGCGCAATCCACAGCGTATTGGCCCAAACTTCGCGGCACTCTCGCGGAATAAATGGCTTTGAGAGAAATATGGCTGGTGGGGTTTGGGGGAGGGGGAAACCTTTTGCGCCAGGATGGCGCAAACCGCGTAGCGCTCGCGAGGTCGGGCTTTGCCCGCCGAAGCGAGAGCGAGTGCCGCACAGGACGTGCGGCCGAGCGTCATCTAAGAGGTCAAACAAAAAGGGTTTCCCCCTCCCCCAACACACATACACTCCCCCTTTCATCGCATCTGCGCGGCTTCGGAGTCGAACATGGCGGCCATATTATCTAAGGCTTGTGCGGCTGCAATGGTTGCGGCCTGTGGGGAAGGGCCACGGCGTGAAACCCATTCTGCCAGATAAAGGAGAGTATCGTCGCTGCTGGTAGGGCCCTGGGCATTTTGTTTCAGCAGTTGTAAAAGCACAGCGCGTTCTCTTTCGTAATCCACAGTGGCGCTTTGGCTTTGGCGGGTGGAGTCTTCCATTTTGGCGCGCAGGGCGGTGGTTTCTTCGCCATTATCGCGGGCATTTTCGTAGGCAAGTTGCAGTTGGATAAATTGGTCTTTGGCGCGGGCCAGGTTTTGGTGGGCGCGTTGGTACACGTGTACTTTGGCGGCAAGGTCTGGGGTGGCGGCAACAGTACGGAGCGAACCGGCTATAAGGCGGGCTTCGCGGGCGTAGTATTGGAACATGCGGATAGCATCAGCATTGTCAATGGAGGTACCGGAAGGGGGGGCAAGGGTGGCGTCTACCATGGCGCCCATAAAGGGGTCGCTGTAGAGCTGGGCAAGGGCCTGTATCATGCCGGGGGAATAGGCGTACGTAAGCACAGAGGCGCGACCGGAGTTAATATCCCCGGCATAGCGCAAGCCTTGCATACCAAGGCCGTAGCGCTGGTTGGCACCTACAAGGGTGGCGGTAGAGGCATTGGTTTTGGGGTTATAGGAGGTAACCAGATAATTGGCAAAGTCGCGTATAAAGAGGGGGGTGATGATAGAATCCTGGGGGCTGCCTGCGTCTTCTGGGACGGAGTCAAAATTGAGGCTGCCGGACACAAGGGGGGCATTGGCAGAGGGCGGAGTATGGTTTTCTGCAAGGGCAGCGTCAATGGCTGCCATATTGCCTTGGTTGGCATTAAGGGCAGGAAGGGGCGGGGGAGGTGGGGTTTGGGGCACGCCATCTGCCGGGGGTTCTAAGGTAAACCCATTATTACGGCCACCGGGCCCAACGGGTTGAGAAGGCTGGGCAGGTGTATCAGGGCTGGTGGGAGTTGCGGGGGTAATGGTGGTTTCTGGCAGGGTAGCGCCTGTGGGGTCTGGTAGGGTACCGGGCAAGGTTCCTGGCAGGGGGTCTGGTACACCGGGGCCGTCTGGTATGGTAGTGCCGGCGGGAGTGGTGGTTTGCGGGGTTCCCGGTTGGGTAGAAGTGGCAGGCGTACTGGGGTTAAGGGGAAGGTCTGTGGTCTGGTTAGCTGCTATAGATGCCGGGTTTTGGGGGGTAGTGGGTGTACCATTGAGGATAAGAAAGTAGTAGGCACCAGCGCCTGCTAAAGCAAGCAGGCCCAGTACAAGCAGTACTGTGGCGAAGGAGATTTTTTTCTTTGGTTTTTCCGGCATTTCAAGAGGGGCTTGACTCATGGGAAATTCCTTATTGGCTAGAAAGGGCTAAGGGGGCTAGTGGGAAAGGGATGCTTGTATACTTTGTATGGCGCAAAAAGCGGTGGCAACGGCAAGGCCTACGCCACATTTTTCGCGCAGCCAGTCCTGATGCGCTAAAATGGCGCCGCAGGCGTAAAGGTTGGGTAAAAGGGGAAAACCGCTAAAGTCAGTTACACGCATGGCATTATTGACCATAAGGCCTGCGCTATTAATAGGGTGTCCTGCTGGGTCAAAAAGATCCGGGCTGTGCCAGTGTTCGCGGCTTGCAGGTTGCGCTACGGGTAAATCCATAATGCTTTCGTGTATGCGGCTGCGTTCTGCCTTCAGGCCGTGCCCGATAAAACGCCCGGTTGCAAGCACTGCATGGCGGCAAAGGACTTTTTCTTCCACTTCGCTGTGCCCAAGACTTACTTCCAGCCAGCCGGTTTTATCGCCTTCCTGTATTGTATGGACACTAAGGGCGCGGGTCAAGCGGCGGGGTATAACCCCTTCTTTATCCATGCGGGATTCAAAAAGATTTTTCAAACGCAAACCTGCAACAGAAGCAGGCAAAGTAGGAATTTCAAATACCCGTATATCCCTGCCAGCAAGAGAAGAAAGGGTAGTGGCAATGGTTTGCAGAGTTTGGGTGGGGTTGGCAATACCCGCAACAGCAGGCAGGCCCACATATCGGGCATTATCCAGATGGGGGGCAATGGACTTGGCTATATTTTCCGCATGGCGCGGCAATTCTAAAGATTGCGCCATAGCGCCCGGCAACAGGGGCATGGGGGAGGGCGCATTAAAAGGCAGGCGTACAGCGCGCAAAGCGGGCCACATAGGCTGTGCCACTGCAAGAATTTGGGCGGCGCTGTATTCGCGCAGGCCTTCAAAATCTACCAGAAGGGTGGGGGCCTTTTGCTCCAGGGCAGGCACATTTTCCCAGCATGTTTGGGGAATGGCCCAGGTTTCTTTAATGCCGCCCATAGGGGTGAGGGTGAGTAAGTTTTTCTCTCCCCCATGCGCATACGGCAGGCCGTGTTCGCCAAGCCATGCAAGAAAAGATTCAAGTGCAGTGCGACTTTGGTTGGCACTTAGCTTGGCGTACGGGTGTTCTGGCTGATTGGCGGCTTTATGGGCAAAGGCCTGCCACGGTGAAGTAAGGGAAGTGCCATGTACGCCAAAAACATCAAAAAGGCCGCTTGCGTATACAATTTCTGCGGTGCTGCCGGCTTGCACAACCCCAAGCCCGGCTCTGGCTGCAAAAAGAGAGGCAGCAGTACCCGCTATGCCGCAGCCAGCGACAAAAACATCGGTTTCCAAAATGGGCAGGCTCATTGTGGCTCCTTTGCCGGTGGTATGGCAATATCTTGCAGGCCCATAAGGCCAAAGTACAGGGCTTCTTTCAGTTCTGCCTGGCTTACGGCGTCGCCCCACAGCACTGGTCGTTGACCGCGCCAGCGTTGATTTAAAAAGGATTTTAAACCCTCTGCCCCTTCTGTGCCTGCAACAGCGTTGCAATCATACAAGTGCGCTGTTATACGCGCCCCGCAGAATGTGCCCTGGCAGGACCCCTTGCCCACCCGCGTGCGGGCAGAAAGAGTTGGCAACAGGTTGGCCCCTTCTAAGGCTTCGTTTTTTGCGTTTTCGTCTAAAGTGGCCCATTCCGCAAGGGTATTATCAATAGCAGAAGCAGGCACCACCTCACACTCGCACAGCAGCATGTCGTGCGGGCTGTGCTTGTTCCACCATGCGTATTTATGGCCAAGGCTTGGGTCGCTCCACTCTGCCAGCAAAGACGGCGTAATAGTCTGCTCCGCTGTGACGCAAGGTGCTTCTACCCCCAAACGCTTTGCCAGATAATCGGCCCCGCGCTCTGCCATAAGCCTGTAGGTGGTAAGTTTTCCGCCTGTCAGGCACACAAGGTTTTCTACGCCTTGCTCCTGAAAGGTCAGCAAAGCAAAGTCCCGTGTGGCTTTGCGGCCTTCCTCGGCATCACCACTTGCGCCCGGTTTTCCTGCTGCTGTCAGCAAAGGCCGTATGCCCGCATACGCCCGCCGGAAAACAGTTTTGCCAAGCACCGGTAAAAGCGGTATGGCTTCTGCCAGATTGGCGTCTACTTCCGCAATGGTTGGGGCTGTCTGCGTGGGGCTTTCTACCCGCACAGATGTTGTGCCAAGTACAGACACTGTACCCCCCGGCACCAGAATATCCCCATCTCCCGGCCCGCGCAGCCTGTTAATAACCCGCCTTGTGAGCCGCGTTTGCGTTACAAGCAATGTGCCGCGGGAAAGCGCCAAATTTACCGTACAACCTGCCAGCGCAGCAACTTCACCGCTCCAGGCACCGGCTGTTATAGCGTACTCTTTGGCGCGCAGCGTTTTTATCTGCCCGCTTTGGGTATCTTGTACCTGCACCCCATCAATTTTGTTGCCTTTTTTGCTAAAGCCAAGCACCGTATGGTGATGCATAAACTGCGCCCCGTGCTGCACGGCATCCGCAATGTTTTCCAGCACTAGCATAAAGGGGTCAATAGAAGCATCTGGCACATGGCAGGCCGCCAAAATATTTTCTGCAAGCGCTGGTTCCATTTCCCGTGCCTTACTTACAGGCAAAGGCTCGCAATCTATTCCTGCCGCTTTACACCGCTCTGGAAATTCGCGTATATACGCCGCGTCATCGCCGGGTAAAGCCACAAAAAGCCCCCCGCAGTCTTCTACGCAATGCGGCATTATACGTTTGAGAATAGCCCCTTCCTGCCGGCATTCTATAGCAGCATGTGGGTCTACCGCCACATAGCGCGCCCCGCTGTGCAAAAGCCCGTGGTTGCGACCAGAGGCCCCAGCATTCATATCCGCCTTTTCCAGCAAAATACAGGAAATACCCCGCAATGCCAGATCCCTTGCCAGGCCGGCACCCGTTGCCCCTGCGCCTATAAGAATGACATCTGCGTCCATCATTTTTCCTTTGCTCTATGGATTGTTATGCGTTTGTGCAGTATATGGCCAAATTTTACATAAAGGCCCGCGTAAAAAAGGCCGCCACATCTTTTTCCAGTTGTTCTATACGCTGCTGCCGCGTTTTGGCATCCACACTGTTACACAGCTCTGGCAGTATATCTGCGTAACTTCTGGGGCATGCACTTTGCATATCCAGCACTGTACCTTCCGGATACTGCACATACAACGCCTTGGGACACCGCGAAACAAGGCTTGCTGCCTGCGCCTGCGGTACATTCAACGTATCTTTTTCTGCCCCTATAAACAAGAGGGGTATAGTGATATTTTTTAAGGTCTCCGTGTCCCAAAAAAACACCATGCCGGGCGAAAAAATCCCTATAGCCTTTACCCGCGTGTCTGTAAAATCTATAGCGTCTACATCCAAAATTTGCGGTATTTCCGGCAATTCCGGCAAGTCTGGCGCTATATACTCCGGCTCCGGCTTTTTCTGCCTCTGCGCCTTGTCTACAGCCGCCTTATGCGCAGCCTCCGCCTTTTGCGTTATATCTGCCCGCTCTTTCTGCACCCGCGCGTATTCTTCCCTGGCCCGCACCAGCTCCCGCTTGTCTTCCTCCATTGCCCTAGCTAACAAGCCCATGCGCTCCCCAAGGTAAGACGTGCAATACGGGTCTTGCGCATTTTGTCTGCAAAATCCCGCCCAGCCTGTTGACAAAGGCCTTGCACCAGCCAGCATCAGAGCCGCAGAACCCCCATTGCCAAAGCCAAAAACCCCCACCCGCCTTGCATCTATCATACTGGCAAAATTTGGGTTTTTAAGCAACTCATCCAACACAAATGTTAACTGCCGCGCCCGCTCCGGCCACTGCCGCGAAGAAAACAACAGCCGCATTTCCGTTTCATTATCATCCGCCATTGTGGGTGCCGCCACCACAAAACCACGCCGCGCCAACATAATTGCCATATCCCTATGGCTGAAACGCGAACCCGTAGAATCATGCGTGAGCACGATAAGCGGAAATTTACCCGGCAATGGCGCAGCATTGCGCGCCGCCTCAAAGCTGTAATCCCCTATTGTAATAGTAGATGCACCCCTGTTGCACGGGTACCACACCGCCATGTCAATATGCTGGCTTTGATCAGGGTACCACGCAAGTGCCGTGCGAAAGCCTACATTTATCTTCTCTGGCGCTGCCTGCGCCTTGGCAGGAGTGAAACACAGAAGCAATGCCAGAAATGTAAGTAGGGAAGTGGCAAAAAGGGGAGAAAATAGAGATGGGGAAGAGGAAGAGGGGAAGGGGAAGAAGGAAGAGAAAAAAGCAGCTTTGGAAGAAAAAGCACGGCTGGGGGGGATAATCCCCCCCAGACCCCCTTGGCTGGAGGCAGAGCGCTTGGCATTGTGTATAGCGTGTACAACAGTTTTAAGGCCTCGCGCGCACGCGCGCAAGGCACTTGCCCATCCCGAAATTTCCGCGCATGCGCGAAAATTTCGGGATAGCGTCGAAGGGAGAATGCTATATATTTTTACTGCTTCCATTTAATAAAACGGAATATGTCCTGTAAGAGGTTGCAATAAAAGAGTCAAATATAAAAGTTTTTTTGGGAAAGGGGTGGGGGTTTGGGGGAGGGGAAAACATTTTTGTTTCAACAAAAAGGTTTTCCCCTCCCCCAAAATAACCCTAGTAAGCCATGTAAAGGCTGATAAGGCCAAGAATAGCCGTGATAAGCAGAACTGCTATTAGCGCAGGCTTGAGTATACGCGAGGCTTCTTCCGGCTTATCAATAGAAGCGCAGGCAAGTTGAACTTTAGAAGGCGATATAACGCTTGCAAGGCCGCCGCCAACCCCACTGGCTGCTGCAACATAGAGGCCGTTAGCGCCAATAGTTTCAGAAGCCACCATGTGCAGTTGGGTAAACATAGCAAGGGAAGACGTTTGGGAGCCAGCCAAAAAGCCGCCCGCAAGACCAAGGAAAGGCGCAATAAAGGGGTAGGCAGTGCCGAATGCAAAAGCAGAGGCAGATGCCAGGGAGCGGATCATATTATGGGTGGCATCTACAAGCTGCCAGTCTGCATTCTTGCCAGACTGGTTCATCACATAGGCAAGGGCAAAAAAGATGATGGCAGTAAGGCAAGGGTGAAAGGAGCGTTTCCACGTTTTAACGGCACAGCGTTTAAGGGTGGAGGGGCTGACTTTGAGAACAGGCAGGCACAGGAAGGTGCTGACAAAAACCCAAAACCAAGGTTGCCAAAATATACGCAGATTTTCTGGCGCACCGGGGATAATTTCCACAGGCATGGCCAGTGTTTTGAAGGTGAAGTCAAAGAAGGGGAAGAGGGGGGAATTAAGGAGAAGGGAAATACCTATAAGCAGAATCCAGGGGGCAAGGGCGCGCCACAGGCTATAGGTATCCACACATTTTTTGTCTTCCGGGCTAAGGGCAGAGGGGTCGCTTAAGGCTTTGCCAGTAAGCTTAAGGTAGGCAAAAAGCGCCAAAATAACGGCAAGGCCTGCAAAAACGCCCGTAAGGGTAACCATGCCGCTTTGGAGAAGCAAGAGGGGGGTAAAGCCCGCTGCAAGGCCTGCAATAAGTGCGGGCACAAAGCCTTCTTTTAAGAGCTTAAAGCCGCCCACAAGGTAGAGCATGGCAAAGGCTATGCACAGGCTCATAAGGGGCATAAAGCTGGCAAAATACACGCCAGCGCTTTGCACAGGTATGCCGCCAAGGCCGGAAAAGACCACAACCGGCACGCCAAGCAGGGCGTAGGTACACAGGGCTTCGTACCCTATGGCAGGCAAAAGAATGGCGGCAAAGCTGGCATAGCCAAGGGCCAGCATAATGGGAGGCAAAATGGCAACTGTGGTTACACCAAGGGAGGTAAGCAGGATGCCAAAACCGACGTTAAGCAGCATAATCTGCACAACTTTATTGCCGGGCGCTGTGCTTTTCATAAAGGCCACAAGGCGTTGCATGGCCCCTGCTTCTTCCATAACAATAATTTGGAACATGCTGGCTGCCATAACAAGTACAACAGGCAGGGAGCCAATAATGCCGGAAAGGGTAGCACCAGCAAGCACATTGGGGGCGGTGCCACACCAGAGCCATGCGCCGATTAGGGTAATAACAAAGGCAATAAGGCCTGCTTTATCTGCCGCCATTTTGGCGTAGAGAAGCAGAAACAGAACCAGCAGAACAGGAAAACAGGCAAGGAGTATGGTGATTGTCATGATGCGTGATAATTTCTTACAAAGGCAATAGCGCTTGTGTTATCGGTTACCAGGCCATCTTTCTGGGCCTGAAGCAGAGCTTCGCGTATGGCACCCACTTCCGGGCCAGGGGGCAGGGAAGTAATTTCCATAATATCTTTGCCGTTTAACAGCGGTTCCAGCATTTGTTCCGGTGTTTCTGCGCGCTCAAGATATTTCAAATTGTGGTTAAAATTGGTGTAATTGGGGTTTGGTTGGGCTTTTAGGTGGGCGCGGGTCATTTCAATAAGGCGGTTTGTTTCTGGCAGGCTTTTAAAGCGGCGTATGCCACGGTCTGTCAGCATGGAGTGGAAGCGCATGTGGTTTTGTATAAGCCCGCAAATGGTGTTAATATCCTCAGAAGAAAAGAAAAGGCGGCGCAGAATTTTACGGGTTACTTTGGCTGCCACGCGGTGGTGCTGGTAAAATGTCCAGCGGCCATTGTAACGCTCTGCTGTATACAGTTTGCCTACATCGTGGAACATAAGGGCAACAGTGCCTATCCAGTCATGGTGCAGGTTTTCTTCCGGGTAATGCTTCATGCAGTCAATAGTATGGGTAAAAATATCTTCTTCTTCGTCAGAATCTTTGGCGATATTTTGTTTAATGGCTTTTAACGCGCTGAGTTCCGGTATAAGGCCGGGCAAAATATGGCTTTCTGCAAGCAGGTTGACAAAGCGCCACATATTTTCTGCTGCAACAAGACGCCATTCGCCCACAAAGTCGTTAGCGGGCACATAGTCTGCAATGTTGGCGGCATTTTGCACAATGGCAATCCAGGTGCTGGGGTCTATGGGCAAATCGTAGTTGGCGGCCATGCGCAATACTTGTATGGCAAGGGTGTAATGCCGCCTTAAGGTAAGCTCTGGTATACCGGCAAGCTTAACATAGCCACAGGTAATATCCTCAAAAATTTTGTCTGTATCAAAAAAATCTGCCATGCGCATGACTGTAAGGTAGCGCTGCGGGTTGGCCTTTTGCAAAGCCTTTTGCATGTGCGGTGTAATGCGCGTAAGGGAAACATCCGGGTGGGAAGCTTCTGAAATATCTGTGGGGTAAAAGCGATAAAAGGTGCCGCTTTCCCCTTTGCATACCCCAACCAGGCCTTCTTCGTGCGAAAACTCAAGGTTAGGGATAATTTTTGCCAGATTTTCAAAGTCTGGCTCCACCGCAATATCTACCTCCAAAATGCCGGAGGCTTCAAATATTTCTTCTTGCAAAGGGGCATTGATAATATACGCATCGTAGCCATTGCGCAGTATGCTTTTGCAAATACTTGTGGCTTCTTTTGGGAACATAGTGCCTCCAGGGCAGTGTGTGGAATACGCTGAAATTTTCCATTGCGGCAGAAACAGGCAGTTTTGCCTCTCTTTGGCCTTATAGCCTGTAAGGGACGGCTTTGTCAAAGAAGAGGCATAGACAGATTTTTCAATTTTACCGTGAATGTTTGGTCTTCTTGCAAGAATAAAAAGTTTTTTGGGAAAGAGGGGGAAGGGGGTTTGGGGGAAGAGGGAGAAAACCTATTTGTGCACAAAAATTTTTTTTACCAATACCCCCAAATTAAAACAAAATCCGGGGCAAACCCCGCCAAATTTGGTAAAAAACCAACACGTT